>CAYRXD010000008.1:3511-29266 GCA_964428135.1 uncultured Candidatus Saccharibacteria bacterium
AGCGTGCATGGCCGGGCGCTTCTCCGGAAGGATTTAGGATCGAACGCGATATTAAAACCGCCGTTCCGGATTTGCCGCCAAGCGTATCAATCTATGATGCCGAGGGCAAAGCTTCGGGATTTATAGTGAAAAATCCCGATGGTATCGGAATATTCAGTTTTGGGGACAAATGTTTTTTAAGCAACGGCTCCATTGTTAAGTTTATTGCAGAGGCAATGCCTAAAGATCCTGATGCGCTTGATACGCAAGTGTATGTGAAATATACTGGCAATATTCAACTGTCCCCGAGCTTACGTCCCATAAAGGCAGCTTTTTGTCCGGAGCATGCGGTGGTCATTATGCCACTTAATGATTATCTGGCATTTCATAAAATCGCGTCTCAGGCAGAGGAAGAAAGAAAATATCTTCGAACCTTGCTCGGCTCAACACGAGCCAAGCAATAGTCGGACCGAATGGCAATATAAAAAAGTTTTTGAAATATCGCCGTCCGCATTGGACGGCATTTTTTGTTCGTGTGTCGCATGGCGGTAAACACAAGTGTAGTCAAACTTTGCATATGCAAGATTTTGACTACACTGTATATTTTTTGCCTGTGCGAGTTTGGGTTGGTATAATAAAAAACAAGTGGCTCATGGAAGCCCATTATTTTTTCATACTTTACATGCATGAACGAAAAAGCGAACAAGTATGTTTTATGGCTCTCGGATCTTTCGAACGATGACGTGGCGTTTGTCGGCGGGAAGAACGCGTCGCTCGGCGAGATGTGGAACGCACTCGTTCCTCAGGGTATACGAATACCAAATGCTGTTGTTGTTACAGCACACGGGTATCGGTATTTTGTGAACCATACCGGACTTCAGGAGAAGATCAAAGGAGTACTTGAAGGACTCGACACAAAAAATATAAAAGATCTTCAGAAACGCGGGAAGAAAGCGCGGGAACTTTTTTTGCAAACGCCGTTTCCGCAAGATCTTGAAGAGGCTATTCTGGAAGGTTACAGGAAAATCTCCGCGGAATCCGGGGGGAAGAACATTGACGTAGCGGTGCGCTCATCAGCTACGGCAGAAGACCTGCCGGGGGCGTCATTCGCGGGAGAGCATGAAACGTATCTCAATGTGTCGGGTGAGAAAAATGTCGTGACCGCTATTCGTAAGGCTTTCGCATCGCTCTTTACCGACCGCGCCATTTCTTACCGCGCGGACAAAGGATTCGACCACATGGCGATTGCGCTCTCCGTGGGTATCCAAAAAATGGTGCGCTCGGACAAGGGCGCATCGGGAGTGATGTTTACGCTCGACACCGAAACGGGCTTCCGCGACGTGGTGGAAATCAACGCCTCTTATGGACTTGGTGAAATGGTAGTGCAGGGGAAAGTTACCCCTGATGAGTTCATTGTCTTTAAACCGACGCTTGAAAAAGGGTTTCCTTCCATCATTAAAAAATCCCTCGGCTCAAAGACGGTGAAGATGATTTATGCGGCAGGCGACAAGTCAGTGAAAGAAGTGGCGGTAAAAAAAGAAGAGAGTAACGTATTTTCTCTTTCTGATACTGAAGTGCTTGAGCTTGCGAAATGGGGAATGGCGATCGAGAAGCATTACTCTGCACGAGCGGGGCACCCTATGCCAATGGATATTGAATGGGCGAAAGATGGAATAAGGAATGAGCTTTACATCGTTCAAGCTCGCCCTGAAACCGTACAGGCGGAAAAGAAAGGCAAAAGTCTACTGACTCTTGATGAATACGCCTTGAAAGAGGAAAAAGAGCATGTAGCGCAAGGCGTTTCGGTGGGGAAGAAAATCGTCACCGGAAAGGCTCGCATCATTCTTTCGACCGCTAAACTCACGGAGTTCAAAGAAGGGGAGATCCTTATTACGAAGATTACCGACCCTGATTGGGAGCCGATTATGAAGATAGCGAAAGCGATTGTGACCGAAAAAGGCGGGCGCACTTCGCATGCGGCGATTGTTTCCCGCGAACTTGGGATTCCGGCGGTTGTCGGGGCGGAGGGGATTATCTCCAAGATAAAAACCGGCGACATCATTACCGTGGATGCATCGCTCGGCGATGTCGGGCGCGTGTACAAAGGCGAACTCAAATTTGAGAAGCGTTCCTACGACCTCGAGCATATTCCTGAAGTGAAGACGAAAGTTTGCCTGAATATCGGTTCTCCCGAAGGAGCCTTTTCGCATTCCTTTTTGCCGCACAAAGGGGTAGGGCTTGCTCGCGAAGAATTCATTATCGCCTCGCATATCCAAGTGCACCCGCTTGCGCTTCTCAATTTTAAAACCATCAAAGACGCGAAGTTGAAAGCAAAGATTGAAAAAATTACGGCGGGTTTCCCGGACAAGCGCGAATTTTATATCGAAAAACTCGCGGAAGGCATCGCACAGATTGGCGCGGCGTTTTATCCGCATCAAGTCATCGTGCGCTTCTCCGACTTTAAGACGAACGAATACCGCACGCTCCTCGGCGGTGAAGCGTATGAACCGCAAGAAGAAAACCCGATGATTGGCTGGCGCGGGGCTTCACGGTACGCGCACCCGGATTTTGCGCCCGCTTTCGAACTCGAATGCATCGCCGTGAAGCGCGTGCGTGAAAAATTTGGACTCGTAAATGTACAGCCGATGATACCATTTTGCCGTACCCCGGAAGAAGGGCAGAAAGTGGTTGATATCATGAGAAGCTTCGGACTCACCCAAAAGGAGAGTGACCTTAAAATTTACGTCATGTGCGAAATCCCGACCAACGTCATCCGTGCGGACGATTTCCTCGACATATTCGACGGCTTTTCCATCGGCTCAAACGACCTCGCTCAGCTGACGCTCGGCATGGATCGCGACAACGCCGTTATCGCGCCGATCTCGAACGAAAACGACAAATCCGTGAAAGCGCTCATCACGATGGCGATTGAAGCGTGCCACCGCCGCGGCAAATACATCGGCTTCTGCGGACAGGCCCCGTCCGATTATCCGGATTTCTTGCGTTTTCTCATCTCGCAGGGCATTGACTCCGTTTCCTTGAACGCCGATTCCATCGTGCCGATGATTTTGGAAGTTGCAAAAGAAGAAGCGGCGCAAAAAATTACAGTTTGACGCGGCTTTACTTTTTGCTATACTAAACGTACAAAATGTACGTAAATTCAAATCATGCAGCTCAAAACAAAAATTCCATTCATGACGACCACAAAGGTAAGGAAAAATATCGCCGATTTTGTCGAACAGATAAAACGCGATGATAGCGTTATCGGTATCGGCAGAAGGAATAAAATTGAAGTGGTGGTAATGAAATACCCCGAAAATGTTAACCAGAAGCTTACCGAAATAACAAACATAAACGCCAATTCTTCCGCTTTTGATTTTTTGAAAGACGAACCGGATTTGTACAGTGTAAAAGACCTCAAAAAACGCTATGTTTAAAAAAGGAAGTATTGTTCTTATCCCTTTTCCGTTTACCGATTTGTCTGGTAAGAAACTTCGCCCTGCGCTCATACTTTCGTCGGCATCGGTAAAAAATGATGACATAATCGTCGCTTTTATTTCCTCTCAAAAAGGGAAAGCCGGTGCGTTCGACATGTCAGTGAAGGAAGGAGAAAAATCTTTTCTCGCGACGGGGTTAAAAATCTCGTCAATAATCAAAGTGAGCAAGATTGCGACTTTGGATAAAAAGACGTGCTTGGGAGAGTTGGGAAGTATTGACGCGAGCATACGGAAAGAAGTTGATAAAAAATTAAAAGCGCTTTTTGGAATTTAACCCCGTTTCCCTCAACGCCGACTCCATCGTGCCGATGATTCTCGAAGTGGCGAAAGAAGAGGGGTTGCAAAACAAAACAGCTGCCGGGTAAGAAAAAACGCCCCAGAATGGGGCGTTAAGGAAAAGGATGCGAGAGTGTGTTTACTTTTTCTCGCTCGGAGCAGTGAGCGTGGGACAAGTCTGAAGCGCGAGTGCGCTCAAACAGATCGACTGTGCCGTAATAATAAAAAGAACAAGGGCGTATTCCATGGTTGTTATCCTGTTACTGAGGTTTTAAGTATACTATAAAAAAATATTATGTCAATACCCAGTCAAAAAATCACAAAGTGCTCCGCACGGCAGATTACCGATTCGCGCGGAATGGCGACGATTGAAGTCGAGATTTCCGCGGGGGAGCTTGATATTATTACGGCAAAAGCGGCAGTGCCGTCGGGAAAAAGTACCGGTTCGCAGGAAGCGTTTGTAATGCGCGACGCGGATGGGGGAATGGGAAGAGTTATTGAGAGCGTTGAGAAAGTCATTGCTCCGAAGATATTGAAAATGGACGTCGATGCGGAAGCGGTCGATCGGATCATGTTTCGGCTTGATATGACGCAGAACAAAACCATTCTCGGTGCAAATGCGACAATCGGTGTTTCGATGGCAATGACGCGGCTTGAAGCGAAGATCAAAAACATTCCGCTGTGGAAATTCATAGCGGAAAAAAGCGGCAATACGCCCGGAAAACCCCTGCTTTATGTGAACACATTGAACGGCGGCGTTCATGCCGATTTTTGCCTGCCCTTCCAGGAATATATCGCGGTGGTCGGCGGTGCGACGCTTGCGGCAGCGTACGAAAAATCCAAGGCGGTTTTTGAAAAAGTGCGCGAAAAGCTGAACGCCGAACAAGCCGACTATTATATGGGGGATGAGGGCGGGTTTGCGGTGCGTTTTGATACTTTGGAGAAGCCATTTGAAGTGCTCTCGGAATGCACAGCGAGTGATAAAGACATTTTTCTTGCCATTGATGCCGCCGCATCGGAGTTCTATAAGAATGGGAAGTATGAGGTCTTGGGGCGGCATCTCGGGCGGGGAGAACTTCTCGTCTCTTATAAGCCGCTTGTAGAAAAATTCAACGTGAAAAGCATTGAAGACCCGTTTGAGGAACACGATATGATCGGATTTCAGGAAGCGATGCAGTGGTTTGGAGATTCCGCTCTCATTGTCGGAGATGATCTGACGGCGACGAATCCGCGTCTGGTTGAAGAGATCGGAAAAAAGGGACTTGCGAACGCGGTCATTATCAAACCGAACCAAATCGGCACTATGACCGAAGTGTATGATGTGATTTGGACGGCGCGGAGATACGGCTGGAAGATCATTGTGTCGCACCGTTCCGGCGAAACGCTTGACCCGTTCATTGCGGATCTCGCCGTCGGAGTCGGAGCGTACGGAATCAAAGCGGGCGCGTATATGCAGCCCGAACGCGCGGCGAAGTATGAACGGTTGATGGAGATTGAGAAAGAAATGAACGGGACAAAATAAAAAACAAAATGAAAAAATAAACGTTTTCACTTTTTATAATCTGTAAACTCTAGCATATGCGGAGATTTACAGATTTGACAAAATGTAAAAAAACGCCCCGTGATCAGCCGGGGCGTTCAAATCAAAAATACGAAAAATCAAAGAACTTCTTCGGCGTAGTCCGCAAGCCACGAACGCTCGCCGCGCTTTAAAGTGATGTGCGCAGTACGTTCTCCGGACTTGAAACGGTCGACGAGATAGGTTAACCCCGATGTCGTGGCGGTCAAATACGGCGTATCTATTTGTCCGAGATTGCCGATGCAGATAATTTTTGTTCCCGGACCGGCGCGGGTGGTCAGAGTCTTCATTTGTTTCGATGTCAAGTTTTGACCTTCATCAACGATCAAATAGCGATTCAGGAATGTTCGACCGCGCATAAAGTTGAGCGAGCGGATTTTAATGCGGTTTAGCAAGAGGTTGTTGCTCGATGTTTGTTCTTTCTCGGTTGCCGCTACGCCGCTTTTCCCGATATTATGAGAACCGAGAAGCTCCAAGTTGTCCATAAGCGCACCCATCCACGGAGCCATCTTTTCTTCTTCCGTCCCCGGAAGAAAGCCGATATCTTCGCCGACCGGCACAGTTTCCCGCGTCATGACGATTTCTTTATAAAGCTTGTGTTCCATCACTTGGGTTAAACCGCTAGCCAGGGCGAGAAGAGTTTTCCCCGTACCCGCGGTGCCCAACAGAGAAACAAAATGGATCTCCGGATCCATAAGGGCGTTAAAGGCAAAGTTTTGTTCCCGATTTTTCGCCATAATGCCCCAGACGTTGTTTTTCCTCGCGCGGTAATCGCAGATAACTTCCAGAATGGCGGTGTGTTTATTTTCTATTTTGCGGACAATTGTTTCAAGGGGATCGTCGGAGTCATCCGGCAAATACAAAAATTGATTCGGGTACCATTTTCTTACCAAAGGTCCCGATACTTTGTAAAAAGTTCGCCCGCCGTCTGCCCACGATTCGATTTTTCCGTACTTTTGCCAAAAGTCTTTTGGGAGTTCCGCCGCGCCGGTAGAGAGAAGGTTAATGTCGTCTACCGCTTGGTCGTTGAAGTAGTCTTCCGCATTAAGCCCCATGGCGATTGCTTTAATGCGCATATTGATGTCTTTTGACACCAATACCACTCTGGTGTCGGGACGGGCTTTTTGCAGAGCGGCAACGACTTTGAGGATGGTGTTATCATTCTTTCCTTGCGTCATCCCGTCGCGCAATGGCTCCAGCACAAGCGGTTCCGTTTGGAAAAACAAGCGACCTTTACAGCGCTTGTCAAACGTCTTCGCATACTTCGACTTTGCGAGAGGAATCCCGTTTTGTATCTGTGCGGGATGAACGGTTTGTACGAGTTCGTCCAAAAATCGGCTTGTCTGCCGTACATTGCGCGCAATATCGTCATACTTTCCTTTTTTATGACCGTCCATTTCTTCCAGGGTAATCATGGGAAAGAAAATGGAGTGTTCTTGAAAGCGGAAGAGCGATGTCGGGTCGTGCATGGGGACGTTGGTATCCAGCACGAACAAGTTTTTTCCCGAGTGTTTTTTTGGTTTTGAGGTGGCGTTCATTCTGTATGTCCTTTGGTGGGTGGAAGGGAAAAGTATTTCAAAGTTCAGGCTATCAGTTGCTTATTTGAACATATCACACATCTTTTATTTTGTCCATATATCCGCAAAAAAACCGCTTCGAAATGAATCGAAGCGGCTGTGTTATGCTTCCAGAATGAATTTCAGGACGCGGCGACGGCTTCGCACCGTTCTTCCAAGAATCGTTCAACGCCCAGTTCGTCGAGCGTTTCCAAAAATTCCTTGAGGATGATTTCACGGTGTCCCATGAAAAAATTTTTACCGCGTTCTTGGCATCCCGCAAGATTTTTGCGAATCATAACTTCAACATCCGAACGATCCAGAAGTTCAAGTGCGCCTTGCTTGTATCCGCCGGAACGAGCGAGGTCCACCAGATGCTCCCATTGATAAGGTTCCGTAAGTATCACTACGAGCACTTCGCAGATGTATGTTCCTTGCAGAGGCGCTTCCCAATGCAAATGAAACGGTTTCCAATAACGCATCGCGTTGCAAATTTCTTCTTGCGCGTACTCCAGTTCTTTGTCGAGCCTTCGCGTAATTGCCTGTTCCGGCTCTTCCGTCTTTTCCGGATCTTCGCACGGTCTTATGCTTGTGCCATACGGCGTGAGCTGCTGCCGGCAAATTTCAACTCGGTAGGTCGAGTCTTTTTTTTGAAGAAAAAACCTCTCCCGCCACTCATCGTAGATAATCACAATTGCGCAATTGCGCGGCGATTTTCTTTTGTACTCGATAACTTCAGACATACTACCCCCTCATCAGTGTTTCAATGTCGTCAATCGTTTTCGGTGCTGCGGCGGAAAGGACTTCACACCCATCTTCGGTGACGAGAATATCGTCCTCAATGCGGATGCCGATGCCGCGCCATTTTTCGTCCACGTTTATGTTGTCGGGTTGGACATACAGCCCCGGTTCGACAGTCAATACCATTCCCGGTTTCAATAGAACCCACTCGTCATTCTCATCTTTATAGTCACCGACATCGTGGACGTCGAGACCGAGCCAGTGACCGATTTTGTGCGGGAAGAATGGTTTATAAGCCCCCTCTTCAATCAACCGTTTAACATCGCCCTTTAACAGCCCGAGTTTGACCAATCCTTCCGTGAGAACAAAGACAGCGGTGTCTTGCAGGACATTCCACGGAGTTCCCGGACGCACTTGTGCGATTACCGCGAGTTGTGCATCAAGCACGAGCTGATAGAGCAGTTGTTGCGGTTCCGTGAATTTTCCGTTTACGGGGAATGTTCGCGTAATGTCCGCGGCGTAACCACAAAATTCCGCTCCGGCATCAATGAGAAGCAAGTCGCCGTATTGAAGCAATTCGTCGTTGTCCGTGTAGTGTAAAACACAGGCGTTTTTGCCACCGGCAACAATACTCGGGTAGGCAACGTTTTGTAGTCCGCTTCGAGTCATTTCGTGAATAATTTCTGCTTTGATTGTACACTCAAACATGCCGATATTGCAGAATTCCATAGCACGAATATGCGCTTCGGCGGAAATTTGCGCGACTTGCCGCATTATCTCAATTTCCTCGGCATCCTTAATGAGCCGCATTTCGGCGATGAGTTTGCATACATCGCGTACATCGGGTTTGAAGCTCACGTGGTGCGGTTTGGGCGAAGTGTCAATCGCTTCAATCCATCCGAACACACGCGCAACCAAAGGCGCACTTGCGTACGGGAGGAATATCCGCTTTTGTCCTTCCAAAAACTCTAGCATTTTTTCATCGAGTTTTTCAATCGGATATGCTTCGTCGAAATTGAATTCGCTTACCGCCCCCTCCGTTCCGGGCACTTCGCCCGTCCGGATTTTTGCTTCCGGATTTTTCTCTTCGCAAAAGAGGATGCTTTTGCCGTCGAAAAGGACTATCATCGCATTCGGCTGGTCGAACCCAAGATAAATGGCATCGCTTGCGGCGCGAAAAGGGTACGGTACTCCGAGCGTTCGGTCTACTTCTTTTCCCGTGGGAATAATGGCGACGCCTCCGCCCATGCGGCGCATGAGTTCAAGGCGGCGTTTGGCATATGTTTCTTTTGTAATCATGATTTTCTCTTGTCGGTTGTCAATGAGTTTGTGCCGTATTTATACAAGCATAAAGTTTACTACTTTGTCAACGGCAATCAGTAATGTATAATGAATCTTATTACCAGAACTTCATCAATAAGTTAATTTGATTTTATCTATGAAACTCGTCTATTTTTACAACGAAGAGTGGGAGAAGAAATATGTCGCTTCAAAAATTCAAGGCGCCGAGGTTGAATTTTTACAGGGAACGGTACAGAACCATGCCGACTATCGAAACGAAGATGCCGAGATGCTTGCGGTCTTCGTAAATTCACATGTGGGAGCCGCGGAAATGGATCGTTTCCCGAAGCTCAGGTTCATCGCGGCGCGCTCAACGGGGTTTGATAATATCGACCTTGAGGAAGCAGAGAAGCGCGGAATCAAGGTTTCCAATGTGCCGACATACGGCGAGAATACTGTCGCCGAGTTCGCCTTCGCGCTCCTTCTCGCACTTTCGCGGAAGATCTACGATTCCTATAAGAGGATTGAAGACACGGGCTCGTTCTCGAAAGAAGGGCTGACGGGTTTTGACTTGAAAGGAAAGACCATCGGCGTCGTCGGCACGGGACATATCGGGTTGAACAGTATCGCGATCGCGAAGGGTTTCGGCATGAATGTGATTGCGTTCGACGTCTTCCGCAATGAAGAGCAAGCGGTAAAGCTTGGCTTTACGTATGCTACGTTTGACGATCTCCTCGCACAGTCGGATATTATCACAATCCATGCACCCTATAACCCGCACACGCACCATATGATCAATAAAGAGAACGTCATGAAGATAAAGCCCGGCGCATATGTCATCAATACCGCCCGCGGAGGGCTTATTGAAACTGATGCGCTCGTGTGGGGGCTTGAGAAGGGGATTATTGCCGGAGCGGGACTCGATGTCTTGGAAGAAGAAGAGTACACCGGGGATGAAGTGGCGCTTCTGCTCCAAGAGCATCCGAAAATGGAAGACCTAAAAGTGCTTCTTGAGAATCACTACTTGATCGACCATCCGCGCGTCATCATTACTCCGCATAATGCTTTCAATACTCGTGAAGCTATTACGCGGATACTGGATACGTCTCTTGGGAATCTCTCTTCGTTTCAGGCAGGAAGTCCGACGAACGTGGTGGTAAAAAAGCAGTAGAAGTTTTCCACTGTTTATTTGTTGACAGCTTATGTATAATTAAGCTAAATAGAGTTGCGATGGAGAAGGCGTCGAAATTTACTCATTTCTAATTATTTTTTTTACGATTATGCTTTTTCAAGGCAAAGATTATACGATACACGTTATTTTGATCATCGGGTTCTTGCTTACAGTGATTCTTCAGATTGCGCTCATGGTCAAGCAATATGAATTAGCGAAGAGGGTAGTACCGCAGACAGATTTAAGAGAAGAGAGAATAATGCCGATGAAAGACGTGAATGATTATTGTGATGAAGGCATGCGGATGCATTTTAACGAAAACAGCGGCGAGTACGACGGATGTGTTCCGATGGACTATGTTGGGGTGTAAGTTCAAGTATTATTCATAAATATTTCAACAAACAAAGGAGCGCTGCGCTCCTTTGTTTGTTTCCAATTCTCGATTTTTTTGTTATACTGTCTCCTATGGAATATAAAATCACCATAGGACTTGAGATTCACGCCGAACTGCAAACACGGACAAAAATGTTCTGCAACTCCAAGAACGACCCGGAAGAAAAGCGTCCGAACACGCATGTTTGCCCGGTCTGCATGGGGTATCCGGGGACGCTTCCTGTGATCAATAAAGAAGCCGTGAAGCATGTCCTTCGCGTTGGGAAAGCGCTCGGCGCGAATCTTTCCGACTTCACCGAATTTGACCGCAAAAACTATTTTTACCCCGACATTCCGAAAGGCTATCAGATCAGCCAGTATAAGTATCCGCTCGTTTCCGGCGGAGAGCTTTCCGGCGTCAAAAT
The DNA here is from genome assembly GCA_964428135.1 of uncultured Candidatus Saccharibacteria bacterium. GTDB lineage: Bacteria > Patescibacteriota > Minisyncoccia > Phycocordibacterales > CAIJYI01 > CAIJYI01. The sequence goes on from CAYRXD010000008.1 coordinate 14,389, forward strand.
CACCCGCGTGCACTTGGAAGAAGATACCGCGCGTTCTTCTCATGAAAAAGGCGATTATTCCCTTGTGGATTTCAATCGTGCCGGCGTGCCTCTCATGGAGCTGGTGACCGAACCGGTGATCCATAGTGCGGCGGATGCGGTGCGCTTTGCACGAGAACTCCAGCTCCTTCTCCGCTATCTCGGCGCATCGGAAGCCAATATGGAAAAAGGCGAGATGCGCGTTGAGGCGAACATTTCCGTTTCTAAAACCGAAAAGTTTGGCACGAAGGTTGAGGTGAAGAACCTTAATTCATTCCGTGCGGTTTCTGGCGCAATCGAATACGAAGTCGCGCGGCATATCCGCGTTCTGGAAGAAGGAGGAAGCATTGCGCAAGAGACGCGGGGATGGAATGAAAATAAACAAGAAACGTTTTCACAGCGCAGCAAAGAGAACGCGCACGATTACCGCTATTTCCCAGATCCGGATCTGCCAAAACTCAAGCTTTTTGAAGCGCCGGAACTTTTGAACATCGAACTCCCAGAATTACCATGGCAGAAGCGCGAGCGATTCGACCGCGAGTACGGCATTAAAGAAGAAGACCGCGAAATGTACATTGCCGATCTCGTGCTTGCCGGATTTTTTGAGAACGCTGTGAAAAGTACCGCTGACGCGAAACTTGCCGGACTTGCTTCAAACTACATCACTTCCGACCTCGCGGGGCTTATAAAAAACCATCCCGACTTGGACGCATTCTCCCATATTTCTCCTGAAACTTTCGCCGAGCTTATCAAAATGGCGAGCGAAGGAAAGATTTCCTCCCGCGGCGCGAAAGACATTCTCGCCATCATGTTCCGCGAAGGCGGCAACCCGATGAAAATCGCCAAAGAAAGAGACCTCCTTCAAAAAAGCGACGAAGGCGAACTCAAAGCAATCGTTGAAAAAATAATCATCGAAAACGAAAAAGCCGTCAGTGAGTACAAAGCGGGGAAAGAGGCTAATATTCAGTTCCTTGTGGGGCAGGGAATGAGAGCCACAAAAGGCAGCGGCAACCCGGAAGTCTTGAAGAAGCTCTTGACAGATTTATTAAAGTAGTATACACTATTTTTGTACGCACATTCAATAATCAACGTCCGAGGAGGACACAATGAAAACATCAGAGTTGTTAAAAAAACGCCCAAAAGCAGGTCGTCCGGTTGATACAAAAACGCTAAAAGGGGGCTGTTACTACTTTACCGTAAAAGTCCTCTTTGGCGATACGCTACATATACAGGGGCCTTTTATTATTCAAGGGAAACCGTTTTTTGACCCACGTCCTGATTTTAAAGAATTTTTGCTGGTTCGGGTGACAGGTGGAGGCTTTGAAAAAATCCTCTCAAAAATCGGGGTATTTCTTTCCGGAATTGGAGTCATTCCGTATCAATGGGATGATGACATGACTCGAGTTTTCAAATTCAGTAGCAAGGTTTGGAATTTCTACAAAGACCTCGTAGACCGGCAAGACGTGGAAGCCTACAAAGAAGCCATCAAGGCAACCTTGTAATCGGCTTCAAAAAAAAGGAAAAAGAGCGGACACCATGCCGCTCTTTCATTTTGCCGACAGTTGCCGACAGTATTCTTCCTTCTTCTCGGGTATATAGCCACTTTCTTGCATATGCAAAGTTTGACTACATGTGATAGTATGGAAAGGAACAATAAAAATAAACAGATGAAAAACCAAATGAAAAACGGGAAAGAAAGAAAAAACAAAGGTGAAGAAAAAAATGTAAAGTCCGGCAGTACAAGCGAGCAATCATTTCAAATTCGTCTTGCGAAACAAAAACAAACGGAACGTGAAAAAGCGAGGCGGGCAACGCAGCTTTCATGGGGAAAGCGGGCGAAGGACTTCCTCGAATCGGATTCCGTTGCGGCGCAGACGACGAAAGTCGCGCTTGCTTTGGTTGTTGCGGCGGGAATTTTAACAACACTGACCGTTGCGCCCGGGTTGACCGTTTTGGCGCGCCATTACAAGCGTTCAAAGTACTACTCGGAAAAACAGATGCGCAGTGCGGTACAAAATTTGCGAAGGAGGGGCTATATCGAAACGTCTCACGACAAAAACGAGCCGCGCATCCGTCTCACGAAAAAAGGAGAAGAGTATTTCCAAAAAATGCTTTTTGAAGAATCGCGGCTCACTTCGCAGGCGGAATGGGACGGAAAATGGCGGTTCGTACTTTTTGACATCCCCGTTGAATACACGAAAGCGCGGGAAGCGCTTCGTTTTCGGCTTAAAGCGTTGGGGTTTTTCCAATATCAAAAAAGCGTATGGGCGTATCCGTATCCGTGCAAGGACGAAATACTCTTTGTCTCCGACCATTTCAATATCGGAAGGTTTGTGGAGATTCTCGATGCAACGGGGCTTTCTGACGATGCGGTTCTTAAAAAACATTTTAAGTTGCCTTAATTACCCCCCATTTTTTATCGCATTTTTCGGCTTACAAGGTGTGGAGGCAACATGTAGTCAAACTTTGCATATGCAAGAAAATAGCTATAATAAGTTTTCTCGTTTTATGTTTTTCCTTTTTGCCAATCGGTAATTTCTGTTATAATGGTTTCATTATACATTCACTGATCTATTTTCATGACAAAAATCAAAGTTGCCATTAATGGCTTGGGGCGGATTGGGCGGGCGTTTTTGAAGATTGCGCACAAGCGTGATGAGATTGAGATTGTCGCGGCGAACGATTTGGGCGATCTACCAAACCTCGCGTATCTTTTGAAATATGACACCGCCTATGGGCGAAGCGAACTTGACGTGGAGACAAAAGAAGAAAACGGCAAAAAATATATTATCGTGAACGGAAAAGAAGTGCGCATTTTCAGCGAAAAAGATCCGATAAATCTTCCGTGGGGCGAGATGGGGATTGATATCGTACTTGAATCCACCGGATTTTTCACTACCTACGGAAAATCGAAAGTTCATCTTGATGTCGGCGCAAAAAGAGTGGTTATTTCCGCTCCGGTAAAAGGAGATGCGCCGGAGGGAATCGGTTGTTCAACGGTGCTTATGGGTATCAATGAAGAGAAGCTCGGCACATGCCAAATCTCCTCAAACGCTTCGTGTACCACAAACTCCGCAAGTCCCGTGGTGCAGATTCTCCACGAGGCAATCGGCATTGAAAAAGCGATGCTCTCCACTGTGCACGGCTACACCGCCACGCAAAAATTGGTGGACTCTCCTGATGCGAAAGATTTTCGCCGCGGCAGAGCGGGCGCGGCGAACATCGTTCCTTCCACCACTGGCGCGGCGGAGGCGGTCACGCAGGCTATCACCGAGCTTGAAGGGAAGTTTGACGGTCTTGCATTTCGCGTGCCGGTCATCACGGGCTCCATCGCGGATATTACCTTTGTGGCGAAGCGAGAGACGAGCGTGGAAGAAGTGAACCATATCTTGCGTGAAGCGGCAAAACAGGATCGCTGGAAAAAAGTATTTAGAACGACCGACGAACCGCTCGTTTCTTCAGACATCGTCGGAGAGCACTTCGCCTCCATCGCCGACCTCGGGCTGACGAAAGTGGTGGCTGGGGATTTGGTAAAAGTCTGCGCATGGTATGATAATGAGATGGGGTACACTGCGGCTTTGGTGGAGCATGTAGTGAAGATGGGGAGTTTTTTATAAAAAAATAAGAGCGTATGGATACGCTCTTAGAATGAAAAATGGGGTATCACTTTTCTTTTATGGCTTCGGCAATGAAACAAAGAGCAACAATGACTCCCAGAAGCCCCAAGTAAACGTTGCTAGTGAGAATAGAAACGAGCCCCAACACCATAGCACAAAATTTAGTCACATCTGATACTTTCATGATATTCTCCTTAAAAAGTTGATGAAAAAAGAGCTAAACATACTCAATTAAAGTTGTATACTATATATTATTTTTTGTCAAGCATTTTTTATGAAAATCTACATCGGCACAGATCACGCGGGGTTCGAGCTCAAACAAAAGCTCGTTCCATTTCTCCAATCTCTCGGACATGAGGTGATTGATCTTGGCGCACACAAATATGACGAAGACGACGACTACCCCGATTTCATCGCGCCCGTTGCAAAAATGGTCTCCGCCGACGCGACTGTGCGCGGGATTATTCTTGGCGGATCCGGACAAGGAGAAGCGATGCTTGCGAACAAGTTTCCCCATATTCGCGCCGGGGTCTATTACGGCGGTCATCCCGATATTATTCGCGTTTCGCGCGAACACAACGACGCGAACATTCTCTCTCTCGGCGCGCGGTTTTTGAACGAAAGCGAGGGGAGAGAGGCGGTGGAGACGTGGCTCGCCACCCCGTTCTCGGGGGAAGAACGGCATAAACGAAGGCTGAAGAAGATAGACAAGGTGAAGATCGGGATGCATCATCTGCTGAATAATTACGTTGTGACTTTATTGAACAGGAAAAAATAAAGATCCTCGCCGTATTCATCGTGCGGCATATTTTTATGGAAATCATACCCGCAATAATGCCAAAGGATTTTGACGAAATCGTCTCAAAAGCGGAATCAGTGCATCGCTTTGTGAAGTCTGTACAGATTGATGTCATGGATGGACGGTTTACCCACTCAAGAACGTGGCCATATTTTGAAGGACAGGAGGAGAGTTTTGACAAAGTCGCAAGCGGGGAAATCGGACTGCCGTATTGGAAGGATGTTGATTATGAAGCGGATTTGATGATTGAAAATCCAGAAGACAGTTTCAGTGATTTTGTGAATGCCGGGTTTCATCGAATAATTATCCATATCGAATCAACCGAAAAATTGCACAACATTCTGAAAGAATGGAGAGGCGTGGTGGAAATCGGCATTGCGCTTGACATTGATACTGACAATAGCGAGATCTTTCCTTTTTTGGAAGAAGAAGCCGAACACAAAGCGGATTTCGTGCAATTCATGGGGATTGCGACCATCGGGTATCAAGGAAGCCCTTTCGATGGGCGCGTTGTGGAAAAGATAACGAGTTTGCGGCAAGCATACCCGCAAGTTATAATAAGCGTAGACGGCGGGGTCAGTCTTGAGAATGCGCCGCTTTTGATCAAGGCGGGGGCGAATCGCTTGGTTGCGGGTTCTGCGATATTCGGCAGTGAAAATCCGGAAATGACGATTGAACAGTTTAAAAAATTAACAAAAAATACATGAACGAAGAAACAACACAAGCAATGGAAAAATTCGCGGATAAGATAATCCAGAAAGTAACCCAAGACTTCACGGAGAAACTTGAGGTATCCCAGAACAACCTTACTGAAAAGATAATCCAGAAAGTAACCCAAGACTTCACCGAAAAGCTTGAGGCTGTAAGAATGGAACTTTCCAATAAAATTGAAGATAAGGTCGAGGGGGTAAAGGCGGATCTCGCGAAAAAAATCGAAGAAGAGAACGAGAAGTTAAGTCAAAAACTGAACGGAAAAATGGATACTGGTTTTGAAATGATGCATGCGCAGGTGAATACCGTAGAAGAAAATCTCACAGCGCGCGTCCAGAGTATTGAAAATCGCATGGACAAGGAAGCGGAAAACCGAGTGACACACTATGCCACAAAAATAGAACACAAAAAACTTGATGAACGAGTAAAGATAATAGAAGGAACGCTAAAACTCGCTTAAAATTTATGTCCTTACATCTCCACGATGAAAAAGTAAAATTTTTGGAAGAGAAGGCGAACGAGATCCGCATCACGATCATCGAAATGCTCCTTGAGGCGGGTTCCGGACACACGGCGGGACCGCTTGGGATGGCGGATATTTTCACGTTGCTCTATTTTCATATTTTGCGGTATGACCCGAAAAATCCCGGGTGGGCGGATCGTGACCGGCTCATACTTTCCAACGGGCATATCTGTCCGGTGATGTACGCGACGATGGCGCATGCGGGGTATTTCCCTGTGGAAGAGGTCAAGACGCTTCGAAAGTTCGGCAGTCGTCTTCAAGGGCATCCGCATCGGGAATTTTTGCCGATGCTTGAAACGAGTTCCGGTCCGCTCGGTTCGGGGCTTTCACAGGCGGTCGGCATGGCTTTGGCGGAGCGCATAAATGTCGGCAAGCATTCTTCAAAATTTTTTTACTGTCTCATGGGGGACGGAGAGCTTGATTGCGGGCAGATATGGGAAGCGACAATGCAGGCGGGAAAAGAAAAGATTGGGAATCTCATAGGCATCATCGATCGCAACAACATCCAGATCGACGGCTTCACGGAAGACATCATGCCGCTTGAAAATTTGAAGGCGAAGTTTGAAAGTTTCAATTGGCACGTGATCGAGGCGGACGGACATGATTTTCTCGCACTGAACGCCGCAATCGGCGAAGCACAGGCGATGTTCGACAAACCCACGATGATTATCGCACACACCATTCCAGGGAAAGGCATACCGTTCGCGGAAAGGCGTTTTGAGTGGCACGGCAATCCGCCGGGGAAGGGTATGGAAGACGTGATACCCAAAGCGGAACAAGGGAAGGCATTTTTGGACGCGCTGCGGACACTTGGGGGGCAGATTAAAAGCGAACACCAGTAACACACGAGCCGTGATTTTGGCGCCCTGTGTCGCTAAATTTCGGCGGGGTCTTGGGGTAGTAGGACTTCTACAACCCCTGCAACACCCGCCGAAATTTATCAACGCATTGCATCCAAAATCCCCGTCTCGAGCGAGGCAACGGAAATTTGGAATCAAGAATAAGGAAAATCCGTTGTTACCGGCTTACTTCTTCCCGCGCAGCTCTTCTATATCCTTAAGCAGTGCCTGAAGCACTGTTTCTATTTTTTGGATTTGCCGGTCTCTTTCTTTTTTCTCTATCTCTTCTTCGGCGTCGTCTTTTTCCATGTCTTCGGATATTTCGTCGAAGTCTTCGCCGAGCTCCTCAACATTTTCTTGAATCTCCTCAACGTCTTCCTGGATCTCCTCAATATCCTCGGAGATTTCTTTAATGTCTTTTCGGACTATTCGCAATCGTGCGTCCTGGCGGTTGACGGTCATTTGAATAAAGATGCCGAGGTAGATGGCTTCAAGCGAAACAACAGTGGTGAGTATGAGTAAAATTTCTTCCGTGGTGTAACCGAATTTTTTCATACTGAAAATTCCGACAAAAAATATCGTGTGAATGATAATGGACGCAGGGGTGCCAATCCATTGCGTTGCTTTGATGGAGAATTTTTCAACAACAGACAACTCTCTCATCGCTCTCATTTTTTGAGGATGGGTTTTGTTCACAAAGGCTTTGAAAGATTAATGATTTTCAGTTGGGTTATTGGCGGCAACTATGTTTTTTGAATTTCCAATTTACAATTTTTTTAACAACGCGTGCCAGATTTACTGAAGACGGGTACTTTATGTAAAGATAAAATCAAGAGTACGCGCATTCATATCCGCGCGGAGAAGTTTTACCGAGACACTGTCACCTAAAGTATATTTCTTTTTGGTATTTTTGCCAAGAAGGCAATAGTGTTTTTCATCAAGGGTGTAGAAGTCGTCTTTCAGGTCGCGCAGGCGGATCATGCCTTCAACGAGCGTTTCTTTATCCTCAACGTAAATACCCCATTCCGTGACCCCTGTGATGGTGCCGTTGAAAGTCTCACCGACTTTATCAAGCATGTATTCCACCTGCTTGTATTTAATGGAAGCGCGTTCGGCGTCTGCCGCGAAGACTTCACGCTCTGAAGCATACCGGAGCATCGTTTCGTATTCTTGCCACAGCTCCTCCGGAATCTTGCCGTCTTTTAAATGCGCTTCAAGTAAGCGGTGGGCGAGAATGTCGGGGTACCGGCGTATCGGGGAAGTGAAGTGCGTGTAGTGCTCAAAACCGAGTCCGAAGTGCCCGATGTTCTTGGTGGAATAGGTGGCTTTCGCCATAGTGCGAAGCGCGGTCGTGTGGACGATATTTTGGAATTGTCCGCCTGCGGTTTCTTCAAGAAGCGCATTGAGATTTTTCGGCGAGATGTTACCCCCGTCGTCTACTTTAAGAGAGAAGCCGAGTGTTTTCAGGAATATGGAAAGTTCGCGCAGGCGTTCGGTATCCGGCTGGTTGTGGACGCGGTACACGAACAGCCGCTCTTCTTTTTTTCCGATCTCTGCGATGTGCTCCGCGACTTTTTTGTTGGCAAGCAGCATGAAGTCTTCAATGAGCTTGTGGCTCCGCGTCCGTTCCTTTTTTATAATTTTCACCGCCACCCCATTCTCGTCGAGCAGGATTTTTATTTCGTCTTTTTCAAAAGAGATGGAACCTGCGGCGAATCGTTCGCGGCTCAAATTTTCCGCAATAGTATCAAGCTCGCGTATTTCGCTTGCATAATCGCCTTTACCCGTATCGAGCACTTCCTGCGCTTCTTCGTACGTAAAGCGGCGGTTTGAATGTATGATTGTCCGTCCGTACCAGCTCCTCACTATCTTCGGATACACGCCCGCTTCTTTTGCGTTCTTTGCGAACGTGAACACGGCGGAGAATGTGAGCTTGTCTTCGTTCGGTTTCAGGCTGCACACGTCGTTTGAAAGGACTTCCGGAAGCATGGGGAGTACGCGGTCAACGAGATAGACGCTCGTGCCGCGGTATGCCGCCTCTTTGTCAATGGCGGAACCGGGCGTCACGTAGTACGAAGCATCGGCGATGTGGACGCCGACTTCAATGTCGCCATTTTCAAGAGTTTGAATGGAGATAGCATCATCGAAATCTTTTGCATCGAACGGGTCGATCGTAAATGTCAGCACATCGCGGAAGTCTTTCCGTTTGGCGGTTTCTTCATCAGCAATGATGCGCGAAATTTTTTCCGCTTCGCGTTCCACTCCTGCGGGAAAGGATGTATCAAACCCTTTCTCAAGAATTATCGCCTGTATCTCGGTGTTGTTTTCGCCCGGATTTCCGAGTATCTGCAACACCTCTCCCGACGGGCTTTTTTTCGGATCAGTCCATTCTTTTATTTTCACAAACGCTTTTTGACCGTCTTCTACATCCTTCGAGTTTTGCGGTGCGATGAAAATATCGCGGTACATCCGGCGGTCATCGGGAAGAAGAAATGTTGTCCCGCCTTTTTTTTCGATCTTTCCGACAAAGTTCGTTTTGGCGCGGAAAAGTACCTCGGCAACTTCTCCGGTTTGTCGTTTGTTCGGGATGGACGGGCGAAGAAGTAGTTTTACGCGGTCGCCATGAAGCGCGGTGTTCAGAGAAGATTCTTCTATTTCGATATCCTCGTCAAAACCTTCGGCGGGAACATACCCCACAGCCTTTGCGGTAAGGAAGATATTTCCTTCAATCCATCGTTCTTCCGTTTTTTTCTTTTTTTCTTTCATGTAGTGAAGATACCATAAAACACACAGTCTGTATAGGATTCGCAAAAAAATCGAAAAAAAATCAGGGCGTTCCGGTGTGTACCGAAACGCCCTGCTGATATTACCCTCTCTTTTTGTTGCCGTTAAGAAACTGCTTCACGATCTCCAGTTTTCTTTCTTCAACAAGTACTTCCCGCCATTTTTGTTCCTCTGCTTTTTGCATCGCTTTAATCTCGTCGTTGGTGAGAAAGAAGAGGGTATGGTTTGGGCATTGATGCTCCGTGCTGTGCGAGTATTCGACAAGAATATACTGCCCAGACACAGATACGACAGTGAACATCCCGCCAGCGTTGATTTCGCACGCTTGTCCATAATCCATGGTGCCGTTATTTGTATGAATTGCCTCCATGTTGCGGACAGTTACAAGGTCGGGGATATGCACATACACTGTATCGCCCGCTTTAACCCAGACGTTTTTCTGATAAAATGTATAGCCTGCTGCGGCTGAGATTATGACCAGGAGTAAAAAAACAACAAAGCTGAAACCTTTTTGTTTTTTTAGGGTCGTGTATTTGAGTCCAATTTTATCGTTCATGGTCGTACCTCCGATATGAACGTAATGAAAGATACCGCCTTGATTGACGGCGCGGTGTTGAACCATGGGGTCTGCTTTAATAAAAGCATATCGGACACCAAAGAGTCAAACATAGTATTTATAATCACAAGCGAGGAGAAAATGAAAGGAAGCCTTTCCTTTTCTCGGAGTGGGGTGATGAAATACTCAAAAGATTCGCAAACCTGCGGCTTTTTGGTATATAGAGGAGTTATTGACTTTTCCACAAGGGTTGTCTTGATTGGCTTATATTCCAGAGTATAATTAGCTACAGTTTGGTACGTTCAACATCATCCCCTTAAAAGGGGTACATTTTGTTTTTTGCCTGCTCATGTATATACATATTGCACGCAAAAAACATAAAAAAAGAATTTTTACTTTTTCGTTTCAAGTTAATCTTGCGGAAAAGTAAAAATTCTCAAGCAAAAAAGCCCCTTGGTCACACAATGGTAGCCTCAAAGGCTATCAGACTTGAGCGGTCTTTTTTGCTTGTGCGGGTGTGCAGTGTGTTTTTAATCTTTTGCAATGCGTACTTCGCGCAGTTGCTCGACGACGCGATTGTGTTCTTTGAGAATTGCTTGTTTGAGCGCTTCGGGGTTTTTGACAAAATGTATGGCGAATTCTTCCTGCTCTCCTGCCGTTTGGATTCGTATGTTGCCGAAGGACATGAAGGTTGCGAGAATGCCGCTTATATCGATAGTGATGTCTTGGATCTTATCGAGCCGAAGAGAAGCAATTTCGCGGGAGAAGAGAGCTTTTTGTTCCGTGTTGATGATGCGTTTGTCGGTGACGATGAGCACGTCAAGATAGTAATCCGTCCAGACGACGAATGCGCCGATCCAGACGAAGAGGAACCACGAGAAAAGAAGGAATACCGCGAACGCCACGCCATTCCCGCCAATTTCTATGAGAGCATCCGGTGCGATCGGTATGACCATGAGCACTGTGAACAAGAGGAGCGGTACAAAAATGAACGGTATGAGCGGTAATAGCCGCAAGAAAAGCACGAACCAGTGTCGGCGGGCGGAGACTATTATTTTTTCGTTCGGTTCGAGTGCGATCATGCTAATAGAAGAGTGCCGCTAAAAAAATAATGGCGAGTAAAAAGTACGAGCCTATGCGGTATGCGAAACGCATGGAAGAGATCTTTTTCGTATCGGTAGCATAGCTTTTCCAGTGATACTCTATTACGAGCGTTGCAATCATCCATATCGCCAATATGAGGGCGAAAAACATCCACACCGTACTTTTGGTAAGGGTGATCGTTGAAAACGAGAGAGGGAGAGGTGACATTGCCCTATTATACCACTTTATTCTTTTGTACGGAAAGTATGTTTGCAAAAAACCAATAACACGTTACTATGGAAAAATGAACGAATCCGCCCTAAAGAGACTTCCGGCTTTGCAAGGCAGCGTTTGGCTCGGAGAGAAGCCCGAGAGCCTTGACGACTTTTCGGACAAGGTCGTTTTGGTTGTGTTTTGGACGTATTCTTCCGCGAGCTGTCTTCGCATTCTTCCTCTCCTGCGCGAGTGGTACGAAAGGTATCAAGATGAAAATTTCACCATCATCGGGATACACGCGCCGGAATTCGAGTTTGAACAAAATCCGAAAAATGTTGAGAGTGCAATGCGGGCGCTTGGTATACCGTGGTCCGTATTGCTGGACAATGACCGCCTCAATTGGGACAGTTTTGAAAATATGTATTGGCCCGCCCTGTATCTTGTCAATCAACACAAAACTATCGTGCATTCTCATTTCGGAGAGGAGGGGTGTCAAAATGTTGAAGGAAGGATCCGCGAAGCGCTCGGGCTTGATCAGGAGGTTTTCTCCGGAGAACGGGAAATGCGCGAAGCATATTCATTGGCAACTTCTGATACTTATTGCGGGTATTTGCGCGGAAAGATCGGCAATGATCTGGGGTTTGCTGAAGAAGCGGAAGATGAGTACAAAAATGACGGCGCGCCAGAAGAAGGGGAAATCGTGCTGTCGGGAGCATTTTTTTCGGCACCGGAGTATGTAGAATCTCGCGAAGAAGGAGCATCAATCTCGGTCCGGTTTTATGCAAAAGAAATCGACATGGTGTTGGCGCCGGATGGCGGTCGGGCGCTAATAGAAGTCCTGATCGACGATTTTCCTCTCGAAGAAGGAGTAAGGGGTGAAAGCGTTGATGGAGAAGGTCGGGTTTTGCTGGATCGTGCGGGGAGTTATACTATGGTAAAAAGCAAAGAATACATCAAAGGGGTTATAACATTCCGTGCACGGGAAGGAAATTTCAGGGCGTACGTCTTTACTTTTTTGTAAAGGTCTGAGAGAGGATGCTTAGCTCAGTTGGTTAGAGCGCACGCTTCACACGCGTGAGGTCACAGGTTCGAATCCTGTAGCGTCCACAAATATTGCTTTTTTAATCCGTTTGTGGTACGTTGTGGACGGTGTTTTAACTCAAACAGGGTGAAGAAAATGATTCTTTTTGAAGTCGAATTTTTTGACAATGGACCCGGTGCATTGGCTCGCGTTATAGAAGTGCTGAGTACTGCCGGGGTTAACCTCGAAAGACCAAATTTTAGGGCATACAAAGAAGGGGTTCTTGTGTCTCGTCGAGTCGGGCGCGGTACGTTCGTCGTCAGAGACGAAGAACGGGATATAACTCGGAGCAAGATTCTTGCACTGGAAAAGGATCCCCCCAAAGGCGAGAAACGCCAAAAGCTCGGTTTGAAGTTACTTGGCGTATATTATGATGTTACTATAAAACTCGAGCATAAACCCGGTGCTTTGGCTGCCGAATTGGTACAATTGGCAAAGCTTGGCGTGTCGGTGTGCCATACACAAGCATCGTATAAAAACGAAAAGAATGAGGTGTTGGTGAATCTCATTTTAAAATGTTCTCCGAAACAATACCATCTTGCCAAGCAAGCTCTTGGCGGGAAAAAACTTCTCGACGAGTCGCCATTTTCCGCAAATGCCGTTATCGACATAGATCCGTGACCATTCGTTTTGGTTTGCCCCCGGTTTTTTCGGGGGCTTTTTGTATCTTTTTGAAAATTTGATAGTATAGAGCATACAGTGGAAGGGCCTATAGTAAAGTGGTATTACACGGCATTCGCATTGCCGAGTCCGGGGTTCGACTCCCCGTAGGTCCACCAATTTTTTAGAAAAACTACTTCGGCGGTTTTTAGAAAAGCGGAAAAAGAGGAATCATGCTATCATAAAGCCATGCATTTCCAGTCGCTTTTCTTGTATTATCTTACGGTATGGAAACCGCTTGGATACGTACTTGCGTCGCTCGGCATGGTGTTTGAGGGCGATGGCGTTCTTTTTACCGTTGCGTTTCTTACGAGCGAAGGTTTTTTTGATCCGGGCGATATGCTCCTTGTTGTCTTTTTTTCAGTGCTTTGCGGGGATACGCTGTGGTACTTCGTGGGAAGAAACTATATCACGTCTTTTCCTCGCGTTACGAGGTGGGTGGATCGTTTTGCCAAGCCATTTGACCGCCACCTTGCAGACCGCCCCACAAGGACGCTTCTTCTGACAAAATTCGTTTATGGCGCGCATCATGCCGTGCTTATCCGCGCAGGGATGTTCCAAATGGATTTTAAAAAATTCATCAAGAGCGACATTATTTCCATTGTTGTTTGGATTGCCGTGGTTGGCGGGCTTGGATATTTTTCAAGCATGTCTCTCGCGTATGAGAAAAAATATCTGCGTTACGCCGAGATTGCGCTTCTCCTTGCACTCGTCCTCTTTTTTGTTGCGGAGCATTACATTAAAAAATTTTCGCAGAAAGAACTTCGGTGATATGCTTCGTATAATATATTTATTGCATGGAACGCTCATCTTTTGCATCTAAAGATTTTGCTCGCGGGTGGCAAATCATCGCCGGATATTTGACGCGATACCGGAAGGATATGATTTTCCTTTCCGGTCTCGGGCTTGTCTCCGCGCTTGCAAACGGCTTCACGCCTTTTTTATTTTTTCGCGCTCCGACTTTTTTTCATAACTTTATTATACCTCAAGTGTTCGGATTCATCTGCGGAAGTGGGCTATATGGGTTACTGTGCTCGCCGTATGGCTTGCGGTGCAGGTGTCCGCCGACGTGACGGATTGGATTATACAAAATAAATCGCGGTATATCGGCATTACACTGCAAGGAACGTACTTGGCGGAAAATAAAGCGAAAGTTCTTTTCTTCCCCGTTTCTTTTCATAAAAACCAAAATACGGGGAAGATGTCGAGTGCCGTTGATCGCGCCGCGTGGCAGCTTGATTCAATCGTGAGCAATGTCATCATCTCTCTCGCGCCGCAATTTTTGAGCATCGCAATCGGCCTTGCCGTCTCGTTTTATATTTCCGTCTTTGCGGGAGCGATTCTCTTGATCGGCATAGCCGCATATGTTTTTCTGCTTTCCCGCATTCTTCCCGAGACGGTCAAAATTCGCAAAGCGACGAACGAAGCGTGGGGGAGAGCGTACGACGACGCGTATCAGGCAATCTCGAACGTTCACGCGGTGAAGCAGGCGGCGGCGGAAAAATACGAGGCGAGAAATCTCAAGAAAAAATTCGTCACCCTCGCCGCCCTTTCATGGTACAAGGTTGAACAGCTCTGGAGCAAAATAGATTTTTCCCAAAAAGCGCTTGTGACCGCAGTGGGACTCCTTATTTTTCTTTTCGCCGCTGCAAGCATTCGCTCGGGCGCGATGACCGTAGGCGATCTCATTGCGCTCGCGGGATATTCGGCGATGGTTTTCCGTCCATTCGCAACCCTCGGCAGGTCGTGGCAAGTCATACAAGGAGGGATTATGGATATAGCGCGCGTTGAAAAAATGCTCGATCAAGCGCCCGAAAAGTATCATCCCGAAAACGCGGTTATTTTGAAAGAACTTCGCGGAGACATTGAATTCAAGAATGCGAGCTTTTCGTACAAGCGCGGACAAAAAGTTCTCGACGATGTATCGTTTCGCGTTCGCGCGGGCGAAGTCGTGGCGCTTGTGGGCGAGTCCGGAGTGGGGAAGTCAACGC
>CAYRXD010000009.1:0-13195 GCA_964428135.1 uncultured Candidatus Saccharibacteria bacterium
ATGGACAGCGAAACAAACACCCCTGCGTAAAAACCATAGAGGCGATTTTCCCCGGGTAGTCGAGCAATGTTAATTTTTGGAATCCGCCTATGAGCATAATGTTTGACAAAATTAGGTAAATATGATAAGTTTGTTCTTGTAACAGTACCCTAAAATTCACCCCATAAACGACAACGAGGAATAAAGAAATGGACGTAATCAAAGAACACAGACAGGAAACCGAGGAGCAGCGCGCCGCGAGATGTGTTGTAAGGACTAACTGCTACGGCAGTCAATTGAGCTTCTTTTTAGAACTTTTTGAAGAAGCAAAAAAAGATTTTCCAACGCTTACACCGGAGGATGTGCGGGTAATTCATTTTGGGGGTCAGTTTTATTCCGGAACATTCGGGATAGAATTTACACCCCCAGAAACTGTACCAGCTATTTACCAGACGATTAGAGAACTCGAATTGAGCCGATAAACTTGCGTTAGCCCTAGAGCCCCATGGATGGGGCTTTTTTTACTCCCCCGTGCTTTTATTCCAACAAGAAATCGCTGCGTGCGAGGACTTTTTTCGGAATTATTTAAGCAAGTTAGTATATTCACGACGAATGCTTTCGGCGGCGCGTATCTTTCAGTGAAACTTCGCAAAGAACGTTCAATGGTTGGCTGTGAAAATGCTTTGTATTTCACCTCGAAACACCAAATCAAGCGAGGAACGTCATACCCAAGAAAACATAATGTCAACAAGCCGTTTTATCGGGTAAAATGTAAAGAACAGGTTTTATACTCGCAGAATTATCAGTTTACGGCGGAATTTGCCCAAAAGAGGCGATTTTCCCCGGGTAGTCGAGCAATGTTAATTTTTGGAATCCGCCGATGAGCATAAATTTGACAAAATTGTTTGTGTGGGTAATATTCTTTTTAGATTCGCACACAAGAGAGAAAAGACATGAACATGTTCTACGCAAGGTTGTTAGTTATTGTTTTGGTTATTATCGGCGTTATCGCGAGCTGGGACGAAAATCCCCGGAAAATACAACGCTCGCCTGTCGCCGAAATGTCAAAATCCGGCGGGTTATAAAAAACCAATCCCCCGCAAAGCCCCCGCCCCACGGATGGGGCTTTTTTTATTTTTCAACCATCACCGCTTGCGGCACTTCTACCCCTGACTGAATCGGCGCGACGTATTCCTTCCTCTCGACAAACTCGCTCTTTTTCCCGTGATTCCACTGCGACACGGGGCGGAAGTAGCCGACGATTCTCGACCATATTTCGCAATCCGCCTCGCACGTGGGGCACTTTTTAATTTCGCCGTTCAAGTAGCCGTGCGCGGGACACACGCTGAATGTCGGGGTGAGCGTGAAGTACGGCAGGCGATAATTCTCTGCCACCTTCTTCACGAAATTCTTCGCGGTTCTCCAGTCGCGCAATCGCTCGCCCAAGAAAAGGTGCATGACCGTCCCGCCGGTGTATTTCGTCTGCAATTCGTCTTGATGGTCCAGAGCAAAAAGCGGGTCATCGGTGTAATCCACCGGCAAATGCGAAGAGTTCGTATAATACGGCGCTTCTTTCGTGCCCGCCTGCAAAATTCCGGGAAATCTCTTTTGGTCTTCCTTCGCGAATCGGTAGGTCGTCCCTTCCGCGGGTGTCGCTTCAAGGTTGTACAAGTTCCCTGTTTCCTCCTGGTAGTCCGCGAGGCGGTTTCGCATAAAATCAAGTATTTCAAGTGCAAATTCTCGCCCTTCTTCGGAAGCTACGTCCTTATCTTCGCCAAAAAAGTTCGTTATTGCTTCATTCATACCGTTCAATCCGATAGTACAAAAATGATTATGGAGCCCCATCGGAAGATATCGTTTCGTATACGGCAACAGTCCGCGCTCGATATTCTCCGCCACCACTTTTCTCTTCAATTCCAGAGAAGTTTTTGAAATATCCATGAGCCGTCCGAGGCGCGAGAAAAATTCTTCTTTCGTTTTGGAAAGATACCCAATGCGCGGGAGGTTTATCGTCACCACCCCGACGGAACCGGTCATTTCCGCGGAACCAAAAAGCCCTCCCCCGCGTGCGCGAAGTTCGCGAAGGTCAAGCTGGAGCCGACAGCACATGCTCCGCACATCGCTCGGATCGAGGCTTGAGTTCAAGAAATTCTGAAAGTACGGAATGCCGAATTTTGCGGACATTTCAAACAGCGCCTGCGCGTTCTCGTTCTCCCAATCAAAATCTTTCGTAATGTTGTATGTCGGAATCGGGAAAGTGAACACGCGCCCATTTCGGTCTCCGTGCGTCATTACTTCAATAAACGCTTTATTTATCGTATCCATTTCTTTCTGGCAGTCTCCATACGTAAAATCCATAATCTCGCCGCCGATAATCGGCTGTTTCTTTTTCATGTCGTTCGGGCACACCCAATCAAGCGTGATATTCGAAAATGGCGTCTGTGTCCCCCACCGTGACGGCACATTCAAGTTAAACACAAACTGCTGTATCGCCTGCTTCACTTCCTTATACCCGAGATTGTCTTTCTTCACGAAAGGCGCAAGATAGGTGTCGAAAGAAGAAAACGCCTGCGCTCCCGCCCACTCATTCTGAAGCGTCCCGAGGAAATTCACCATCTGCGCCACGCATGTCTCCAAATGCCGCGGCGGGTCGGACTCCACCTTGCCCGGCACGCCGTTAAACCCTTCCTCGATGAGCGCGCGCAAGCTCCACCCGGCGCAATACCCGGAAAACATGTCGAGGTCGTGGATATGAATATCCCCCTCGCGGTGCGCCTCTCCCACTTCGCGCGGATACACATACGAAAGCCAGTAATTCGCAATGATTTTCCCCGAAGTATTCAAAATAAGCCCGCCAAGAGAATACCCTTGGTTTGCATTCGCATTCACGCGCCAGTCCGCTTTGTTCAAATACTCCGTAATGGTTTTATCCACCTCCACCACCACGTTTTCCGTCGCCCTCTCCCGCGTCCGCGAATCGCGATACACGATGTATGCGCGCGCGGTTTTATAAAACCCCGCACTCATGATGGCGAACTCCACAATGTCCTGAATTTCTTCCACCGGCACGTCTGTTTTTTTGGATTTTTGGATGAACTGTGCCACGCTGTCGGCGATTTCCCGCGCTTTTTTCTCGTCGTAGTCCCCCGTCGCCTTCCCCGCTTTCAAAATCGCCTGAAAAATTTTCTCCTCGTCAAAAAGCACGATTTTCCCGTCTCTTTTAACAACGTTTTTGGTGGTGGACATGAATTTTATAAAATAACGAATAAAAAACTCGCAAAAAATGCGAGCCTCAAGGACTTCCATAGCTTCATCATACTCCCGCCACCGCACGATGGGCAATGTGTGGATAAGTGGCAAACGTGCCGATTTTTTTGACAAGTAATTCTCTTTGTGATAGTGTGTTTGTTGGTAACGGGGTATACAAACCACCTGTTATTTGACATAATTTTTCTGAAACACGCGGGAGAAACGCAATGAATACAGTCGGAAAATCAACAAACCAACCAGTCTGGTGGGTATGGAAAGTTCTTTTTTTCTACACAATAGTCATGTTTGCCGTAACCCAAATCCTTACTGTTGGAGCAATAAGCAATGAATCCGCCAGCCCGATAATCGGCGAAGTCGTAAAGTACATGGCAATAGTTCCGCTCTGCACTGTTGCAGTTATTAACATCAGGAGTGCGTGGCGGATGTACCTCGCTTCTTATTGGCTCAGCGTCGGCACTAACTCGCACGGCCTGAAAATAAAAGGATTTATCTTTCTGCTTTTTGTGATGCTTTCAGCCATCGTGGTTGCCATGATTGAGTTGCCGACCATATTCCCTTCTCTTGACTGGAGTACACTCCCGGAACATCAGGAAAGTTTCTCTATGTGGTATGTGTATATAATCTGTATGGCTACGGGAATACTTTTTCTGTGGTATATGTTCGCAAAAAAGTGGATGGATGATATGGTTTCACGATTCGCGGGATAAACGCGGAATATGATTCCGAAACAAAAGGGCTTGAGGAAATCAAGTCCTTTTTATTTATTCTTTCGCGGGACGCTTCACCCGATTGGCGCAATTCGGCACGAAACAGAGGAGCGAGTCTTCCGGAATGCCGACAAAAGCGTTCATTTTCCCGCACCGCTTACACTTCACTTCGATTTCGCTTTCGACAAGCACGCCCTTGAACAAGAGTTTTTCACACCCTTTACAGCGATATTCGCCGTAATGCATGGGCTTTCTTTCGATTTTTGTATCAGTCATGCTCTCACTATACCCAAACGGCGGGCAACTGGCAAAGCGCTTTACCGATGATGCATTGACCCAAAAATAGCTTGATTGGTGACAGAAAATCCTCCTTCCATTAAAATGTTTCCCGTTTGCGTACGCACATATTGCCCGTGGCGCTTATGTTGAACGCCGATGTTTCTTCTTTGCTGTTCGCGCCAGTCTGCTATTCTTTGCAATTCCGATTGATGCTCTGCCTCAATGTCCGCCATTCTTTGATCATACTGCCCGCCTTCAGTAATATCCGTGTTGCGTGCGATGCTTTCACGCTGTTCCAGTACGAATCTGTTTTCTTCGTTCTCTATTTGCCGGCGGATCTCGGCGCTTGCGACCATGTCCCCGCGGTTCAAAGCGGCTTTAAACCGTTGGTGCAGTTGGTTGAGTTTCTGTTGTTGTTCCTCTTGATGAGCCTGAAGAGAAAGTCCGTGTGTCTGCTGATAATTTTGAGCCTGTCTTCGAGGATCGTTTACTTGCCGATCCATTTGTGCAAGACTTCGCTGATACCGAACATTTTCTCTATATACCGCCCGTTGATACTCGATCTCCGCTCGATCGGCGCTTCGCTCGGCATTCATACCTGCCTGCTGTGCGCCGTATACCTCGTTGCGAATCGCCGCTTCTCCAACCAACACAGCAGTTCCGACAATTTGCTCCCCGAGAGAGTGAGCCTCGGCATCCGGTGCATGACGCGCAAGCTCAAGCGCCAAAGCGGTAACTGCCATAGCCTGCCTCACATTTTTGTGCTCTGCGAAATACTCGCCCAAAAACCCCATCATGCGAGATATCACGGAAACTGTGTTTTCTCGATCGGCGACGACCTCTTTTTGATTCTCCGCTGTCGCCTCCTCCATGAACTGCTCTTCTTTCTGTTCCGCCTCTTCCGCTATCGGCGCCTCATATTCTTTCACGAGTTCGGCGGTAAGTTCCTGTATTTCTTGGTCGGTCATCTCCGGACGCAACACCTTATCCACCACAACGCCCTCCATCATCTCTTGGTATTGCGCACTCGCGTTAAGTCCCTCAATTCTGTTCTCCGAGATTGACTCGGGAAGACTGTCTATATGTTGCGGGTTCAAAAACGCTTCCGGCGGGAGATTGTACGCCAATGCTTCTTTTTCTTTTTCTTCCAAGGTCTTATTGAGCAACTCTTCCGCAAGAGAAGGCTTTGGCGCCTCACTTTTTGTTTCTTTGGGCTGTTCTTGTGATTTTTCCATAATTGAATTACGCCTCAAGCAGCTCCTCTGCCTGAATTGCCGCCTCTAATGCTTTTTTATCTTCTTCGATGGCTTTTTGGAGTTCCGCCGCATCGCCTTGCGATGCCACCAACGCCCTGGTTTTCCGCACCAGTGACGAAATATCGCCCGGATTATCTTCAAGCGTCCAGAGGAATACATCAAGCATGTCGGGGGCGAGCTTCGGCACAAGTTCGTTTAAGAACGCTTTATCCTCCGCGGAAAGCGCTGATGCTTCAATAATCTTTTTTGCCGCGGAAAGGGATTCAGCGTAAGAATGCATGCCTTTATAGTACCATACGCCGTTTTCTTTGTGCAAACAAAAAAATAATCCGCATCTGTGCGGATTATTTTTGTAAAGCTACTTCAGTCATGCTTTGAATTAAAAAAGACGCGGTTGAGGAAGCGATACCGCTGGACATTCCGCAAATTCACAGTTCGGACCTGTTCTTCCGACCGCCGAGCCGTCTTGGCAAACCTTGGCATCTTGCGGACACGCCCGAGGTTCAGAAGATACGGGAATCGGGCAAGCGCTAAACTCACAATTCGGGCCGGTTCGACCGACAGATGAACCGTCGGGGCAGAGCTTCGCATCTTGCGGGCAAGCGATAGGGTTAATTCTTCCGCTGACGCATGCGCCGTTATGAGAGACGCTTACGCCTGCAACTTTTGCCATACACGAATTGCTATATGTTTTCCCATCAACACCGCAGACCGGATTATATTCTCGCGTGCAAGCTGTGCCACTGCCACCGATCCCAATATCAACGATACCTCCGATACCTCCGCCGGAATCGGCATCTTCTTCGTTCACTGTACCGCCAGGGACAGAAACATCCCCGGAAACTTCCACTCTGATATTCAAGTCCTGATACGCGGAGACCAAGAGTTTTGCCGACTGAGCCTCACGCGCCGCTTTCTTGAAGAGGGCGAAGGCGTCCGCATATGCCTTGGCTTCAACTTTCGCTTTTCCCTCCGCTACTGAGGCGCCCGATAAATCAAGGCGCGCTTTCACTTCCGCCTGAGCGCTCGCGCTCAGTCTGTCTTTTTTTGATTCAAAAAACCTTTGGGCTTCGGAAAGTTTATTTTCCGCCGCCCGTAAAGCCCCTTCCGCAGAAACCGCTATATCCGCTTCCGCTTTCATCGCAGTGGTTTCGGAATTTTCACGCGCACTCGACACGATCCGGAGACTTGCCTCTACATTGTCGCGCAGTCCGACCAATGATCTTTGTGAACGAGAGTTCTCCATATTGGTAAGAATTTGCGCGTGTGCCGCAAGTGCCGCCTCGAAATCAGCAACAACCTCCGGTCTTATTTCCGCATTCGCCGCTATGGATGTTCTGACATTTGTAGCGCGTTCTTCAAAACGCGCACTGAGATCATCGCGTGTTTTCTCATCAAGACGTCCTTCCGCAGAAAGTTTTTCCGCTTCTTCCAGCCGCCTTGTTGCGAGCTTTGCTTGTACCTTCACCTCTGCTTCGTCCGAAACCGCGGCTAACTCTTGCACTCTTTCATTCACATGCACCTTGATCGGATACAGCGCATCCCCCGGTAAAGCGTTTTCCGCCGCAAAAGATGTCCCGCCCCCAAGCAATAGAGCTATAATTATGGCTATAGTCATACGTGTTTTTGTTATTAAACGGTTATTAAAACTTCTTTGATATTTAAGAAGACGGCTATCTCCGGCATTTCTTACAACAATGTTTTTTTTGGGATTCTCCTGCATGTATAATACCACGGCATCACGAACAGCACCTTTCTCTTCGGTGTTCATAACCGTTCTTTGCAAATTATTCAACTGTTCCTCAATGATTTTCATATGTGCGCAAGTTTTTTAAGCTGTTCTAATCCCCTATGAATTAAAACCGACGTATTACTCTCCGATTCACCCAAAATTTCAGCAATCTCTTTCGTCCCCATACCTTCCATATACCGCAGCAAAACCGGCTCGCGGTACTTTTGCTCCACTTTGTCGAGTAAACGAAGCATGTGTGAGGTCTCTACTTGCGCCTCTGACGCCGTCACGCCCTTCTCGTCTGAAAAATCCACCCCAATTTCATGAATCGCATCAAGCGATTGCGTTTTATGTTTTCTGTAATAATCAATAATCCGATTCCGTGCCACCCGATATAAATAGGCTCGCATATTCCGTATATCTCCCCCATCCGCGATACATTTCCATGTTTCCATAAACACATCCTGCACAATATCCTTCGCCCCTTCCCTGTCCGATACCTGAAAATAAGCAAAACGAAAAAGCGCATCCGAATAAGCACCGTAGCCTTCCAGAAATTGATTTTCCTTTTCCTGCATGGGGTTTAATTATAAAGACGAACGAAACGAGGATTTCTTACAAAAAAAGCTCTTTATTTTATTTATGCAAGACAGCTTAACAGATACTCAAGAGCTTTCTCTTTTGTATCAACCGAAAGTATTTCTGACTTATATCCGAAATACTTTAGTATCAAATCTCTTTCTTCCGGTAAAATACCCTCAAAATCTTTTATGTCACGCGACCCATCAATAGCAATAAGCTTGTGGTCACCATCTTTTCTCGTAAGCATACCGATAATGTCCACGTCGAGAATATCGCCCGTGTTATGGGGTTGTAGTGAAAAAATAATAACATCTACTTCGTCTCCCTCCTCTTTGTTTATTATATTTTCAATATATCCATAGTGAACCGGCATCATCCCATTATTTATGGGAATTTGATCTTTAATCGGACCAAGGTCAATAAAACCACTCTTATCATAAGACATGTGAATTCTTCTGTCGCACCCTTTTGGTATTTCAATAACGGCTTTATATTTCACACTATTGGCACTTCTAGTTAAAACCATAGTCGGGGTGCCGAGAATCGAACTCGGTCTATCTGCTCCCAAAGCAGACGTACTACCGGTATACTACACCCCGATTGTATCTTTATACTACCATGAAATCCTTAAAATACTAGCGATAATGTCACAGAATAATGTCCTTTATACACTCCACCTCCGCTCGCTTCCCTGCTTCATCCAAATAAATACACATGGCGTCAAACTGCCAATCTGATTCTTCGCCAATCCTCTTTTCCGCCAAATAGGTCTGTATGGTGCGCCTCAAACGCTGTAATTTACGGGTGTGAAGATTATCTTCCGGACGAAAACCTGTTTCATGTGGAACACGGCTACTGTTTGTTTCATAAGAAACATCTTTAATACTATATCCACGAGCGCCAGTTAAGAAAATATCACGGAAAATTGTTTTTATGACTGTTTCATGTGCAACACCCATTGGTGTTCCACATGAAACAGTCTTTACTTCGACAAAATAAAGTTTCTGGTCTTTCTTGGCAATGATATCAATCTCGCCCCATTTTCGAAGATAATTCCTCTCTAAAACCTTAAACCCTTGTTTCATAAGAAACATTGTGGCGACATCCTCCCCTAAATCTCCAATTTTTCGCTTCTCAGTAATTGCCATAAAGCCATTTGTTTCATGTGTAACAAGGGAAAGTCCAAAAACCGTAGGTTTTCGCACTCCGCCACAGCGAGTCGGGCGAGCGACCCAGAAAACAAGAAGCGAAGCGACTATGTTTTCGGAAGTGCCCGTGGGTGCGGTCAACCAAATAGTCGTTTCACGTGAAACGTTTTACTCATTCGGACAAGATTTTTATGTCCGAAATGAACAAATAGACTTATGTAAAGCCATATTTCTTGACAATCGGTCAATAAATTGAGCTTGCACAGGAGGTAAAATCATGTCCTTTATACACAGTATCCCCAGAGTTATCCACAGTTTCCCATAAAATCCCGTGGATTACTCGGACATTTAACCCCCAACAACGGTCAAAATATGATACTTTCCTTTAGTAAACACCTGTCCTTTTTCAAGGAATTGCGTCACTTCAAAGATATTGATCAATGCACGGGGATTTTCTGAGACCACGCCATCCTCTCGCACTTCATAAAGGGGGAATTCGCCGAAAAGCCAATAATTGCACTGCCCGCTCACCAGAAAGGCATATTCCCGCCCCTCCTTCATGTTTTCCGGTATGCATTCCTCAAACTTCCGCTTGCTTTCCACAAACTCGCGGACGTTCCGAAGAACAAGCTGTGATTCAAATTCCGGTTTGATTTGCATGAAGAGATAAGTACCGCCGCCCGTGGCGGCAAGGGAAAGTTCGAAAACCGTAGGTTTTCGAACTCCGCCACAGCGAGCCGAGCGAGCGGTCAACCAGATTGTGCGGGTAGGGAGAATCGAACTCCCGTCATCTGATTGGCAACCAGATGTTCTACCACTAAACCATACCCGCGATATTGCTATTATACCGAAAAGTTAATTTTTTACAATTGCGGTTTATAATACTCGGCAGTCAACAGCTCCTGCGAAAGTAGTTGCGTCCATGTTACTATTTTTTTCTTGAAATAGGAACTGTTGATAGTAAGCGTACAGACACCATATCGTAATCGGTTTGTTTTGTGTTTTCCTTTTATTACTTGGCTTTTATGGAATTTTAAGCCCTCCAATCCAGAATTTGATATCCAGTATTTTTTACAATCGTTTTCTATCAAGTCAGGGTAGAGCAAGAGACTGCACGCTATTTTCTCTTTTTTAATTCCGCAAATTTCAAAAAGAAAATTTGCGAAAATCTTTATAATCGCCGGGTCAGTATTGGTAATTCTTACAAAGTACTTGGTAACTTTATCGCCCTCGCCCCAATACAGCATAATTCCGGCGATAAACAGAGGGTGATACTTCAGCTTTTGATATTCCTCAGCCGCTTCTGCAACAGCTTCTCGATACACGTGTTCCAAATGTTTGCCACGTATATCATTTAGTTCGCGGAGATGAACGCTGCCCTTATTTGAAGCTCTTTTCGCTAATGTTTGTGAGATATTTTGAGACCAATTGTGCGGGGCAAGCCAAGCGGAGAGCGTACTTTTTGATATCCGCATAACATCCATAATCTCATTATAACTTTTACCGCTTTTCCTTAACGCGATAACTTTTTCTTTATCATCTCTCATTATATAAATATATCACGGTGGTTCGGTTTTTGAAAGAAAAATTGTGGATAAAATCTTACATAGAACAGAAAACCGCCATATGGCGGTTTTCTGTTCGGTATTGTGCACCCGCCAGGACTCGAACCTGGAACGACAGTTCCGAAGACTGTAGTGATATCCGTTTCACCACGGGTGCTTGTGTATATATCGTACCCTAAAACTCGCAAAATGACAAAAAATGTTTTAAAATGTGGGTACTATGACAAACTTACAAATCCCATCGTATGTTTCACATGTAACCGAAACGCTCCAAAAGGCGGGTTTTGAGGCATATCTGGTTGGTGGATGCGTTCGCGACCTGATTCTTGAGAAACAGCCGAAGGATTGGGATGTAACGACAAACGCCACACCAGAACAAATTATCGGACTGTTTGAAAAGACCTTCTACGAAAATGACTATGGAACCGTTGGGGTGGTTGTTTCACATGAAACGAATAATAATGTTTCAGGTGAAACTATAACCGTGGAGGTAACACCATACCGCACAGAAACCACCTACAGCGACAGTAGGCACCCGGATTCGGTGGCGTTCGGGCAAAAACTTGAAGATGATTTACAACGGCGGGACTTTACGGTGAATGCTTTGGCGTATGATTCCGCAAAAGGACAAGTGATTGACCTTTATAATGGACAGGAAGATATAAAAGACAAAGTTATTCGGGCGGTAGGGGAGCCGACGGAACGATTTAATGAGGATGCTTTGCGTATTCTCCGCGCGGTGCGGTTTTCCACAGAACTTGGTTTTGAAATTGAAGTAAAAACAAAGGAGGCGGTAAAAACACTTGCACCGAACCTTGAGAAAATTTCCAAAGAGCGGATTCGGGATGAATTTATAAAAATTATCATGTCGAATAACGCCATGCGGGGAATTATCCTCGCGCATGAGCTTGGCGTTTTGCAACATATCGTTCCGGAGCTTGAAAAGGGGATTGGGGTGAAACAAAACGGCGACCATATCTATGTCGTATGGGAACACAACCTCCGCGCCTTAAACCACGCTGTGGAGAACAAATGGCCGCTTCATGTGCGTCTTGCTGCGCTTTTCCACGATATTTCCAAACCGGAAACTCGCCGTTGGTCTGAAGAAAAGAAAGATTGGACATTCTACGGACACGATGTGGTTGGCGGGCGAGTGACGAAAAAGCTCATGCAACGGCTCAAATTCCCGGGAAAAATTACGGATATCGTCTCCATGCTCGTTCGCTACCACCTTTTCTTCTCGGATGTGGAGAAAATTACCCTCTCTGCGGTCCGGAGAATCGTAAAAAACGTAGGGTCGGAAAATGTCTGGGATCTCATGAAAGTCCGCGCCTGCGACCGTATAGGCATGGGGAGACCGAAAGAAAAGCCCTACCGCCTGCGCAAATACGAGGCGATGATAGAGGAGGCGATGCGCGCGCCGGTATCCGTCGGGATGCTCAAGATTGACGGCTCAAAGATTATGGAAATAACCGGGGAGAAACCGGGTCCGCGCCTCGGATGGATGTTGCATGCGTTTCTCGAAGAAGTCCTCGATGATCCCGAGAAAAACACCGACGAATACCTCACAAAACGCCTCAAAGAACTCACCGCGCTCCCTGACGACGAGCTAAAAAAACTTGGGATGAAAGGGAAGGAGGAAAAAGATAAAAAAGAGGCGGAAGAAGTCTCCGAGATTCGCAAGAAACATTGGGTGAAATAAAAAAAGATATCCGACACAAACAAATGTGTCGGATATAAAATATACCAGCTACTTTCCCTTTTCAAGAATCACGTCATTCTTATCCACGGTTACTGGTGTCGAGTAGTCTTTCCAACTATCTTCGCTACAAACAGTGCTTTCTTGAGCATCATCGTGAATAATCCCACGCTCGTTGACAAACACCCTTCGAACACCACCAAAAGAATCCTCTGACCCTACTGTTTCCCATGGCATAATATTTTCTCCAAATTTCAACGTACAAAATCGTACCACCGCATTATCTTTCGTTTTTATAAAAATGTATATAAAATACACAAAAGTCCTTTCATAAAATGTTTTCAGCTTTACTTTTACTGTGTTTTACACATAAAATGTTGACGAAAATGTCGTCATGTTTATACTATATCTATGGAGCCGAAGAGAGTATTTGAAGAATTTGGGTTTTCCGCCAAAGAAGGCGGTTTTCTGGTCGCTCTTTTAGGTATGAAACGCTCGACGATAAGCGCACTGGGAAAAAAGACGAAGATGCCACGAACGACGCTCTATACCATTATTGAAAAGCTTGAAAAACGCGGCTTGATTCATAAAGTCCGCGTCGGGAATCATTCCGAGTGGGAAGTACTCGCACCGGATGCTTTGTACAGAAAAGTGAAAAATTCCGTAAACGACCTCAAAGAAAGCCTGCCGGAGCTTGAAAAAATCTATGGTGCGGAAAATACGGTTCAAAATCGTTCAATTATTACCTATCACGAAACTCACGAAGGGATGAAAAAAGCGTATGAAAGCATTTTGAAGCTTCCGAAAGGCGAGAGGGTGTATTCCATCGAGGGCGTACGGTCGGTTGAAGCGAAGCTCAAGCATTTCAAGAAAGATTACGTGCTTGAATGGCAGGAGGCGTTCAAGAAAAAAGGGGTTATCATCGAAGGTTTGACCGGCGAGGGGACGCTTTCCGAACTCAAAAAAATGGTCTCGCAG
>CAYRXD010000009.1:13205-22330 GCA_964428135.1 uncultured Candidatus Saccharibacteria bacterium
ATTTGCGCGCGCAGTTCGGGAAAGCGGTCATCGCTGGGCTGCTTCCGGACGAATACATGGATTTCGGGGCGGACATGTTTTGTTTTCAGAATACCGTCATTATCGTTATTCCAAGCCGCGATATTGTCATCATGATCCAAAGCCCAGAAATTGCCGCCATGTTCAAGGGTCTTTTCCGAATAGCGCAAAATTCCAGCCGGAAAATAGACTTAAACGCTTACGTTGCGGGGCTTGTGGGCAAGAAAGAGGGAGAGTAAAAAGACTGGCAACGCAGCTTTGTTTATGGTATAAATAGAGCCATGAAAATGCACTTTGACCGCCAACAATTAGAGGAAAGTTTGCGGGATTTGGTCGGTTCGACGATGTATCGGCGCGGGGCGGAGTATTTTCGGTCGGGCGATGTGTTGTGGATGGCGGCGAGCGTTCCGAAGGCGGCAGGGCTCTCTCTGTGTGTGGAGATTGAAGCGGGGGTGCTCGGAACGGAAGAATACTATACGACGCTCATTTTTGATATGGGCGATTTTTCTTTTAAGAGCGGGGACTGCGATTGCCCGTACGGCGATTACTGCAAGCACATGGCGGCGGCGGGGTTCAAGTTTCTTGAAAAATTTGGCGCGTTTCTTGAAAAAGAAAGCATATTTGCCGATGCGCACGATATGGTGGAGGGTTTCACGGCTTGGATTGATGGCAAGCCTCGTCCGATGCAGAAACCGCAAGAATCCGCCATTCCTCCAACACTTGAAGCTTCGCTTCGGTCTCTCGGTATTGACCCGAGCGTTCTTTCCGCTTCGGTACTTGAGGAATTGCGAGCGAAAATGGCGCCGGTACAAACGATAGCGGAACCGTCGAAACCGCAAGTAAAACTGGAAGTAAAACCCTTCGCGGAGCGGTACCACGTTCTCCTTTCGATGGGTTATGGAAAAGTTCACCCCGAGATTATTGAGAGCCGCCTTTCTTCATATACCTATCAATCGCGAAACATGCAAGAAGCGCTCGCGCGGCTGCTCAAAAAAGAAGCGCAAAACCTGACAGACGAAGAACGCGCTTTTATTATTTTTCTGCAAAACAAAAATTCATGGTACGAAAGCTACGACAGCGGCGAGCTTTTTTTCTTGCTTAAAAATTCCGGACTTCGCGCATATCTTGAAGACAAATCGGCAAAAAAGGAAGTGGTTTTTCAAGAAAATCCTGGAAAAGTGAGCGCGGAAATTTCCGCCCGCGAAGAAGAATTGGATGATTACGGAGAACCGTTCGACGAAACGGTTTTTGTGTTTCGCCTCCATCAAAAATATACGGATTCCGCGAGGAAGAACGAGAAGGAGACTGTGCTTCTCGGAGAAAAACACGCGGTTGTTTTACGCGATGCTGTTGTCGCGCTTCACCCCGTTTCTCCGCTCATTCACGGAATTGTAAAAAGAGTCCTTTATAACAGCGGCGAAACCGTACTGAAAGATGCCGAAGTCATTCGCATAAAAGATATTCTGCGCGAAGCGGGGGAGTCTTTCGAAATAACCTCCGACCTTTCGCCGGACATTGAAATACACGAACACAAAAACGCGCGCCCGGTGATTGTCATTGATTACGACCGTGAGAACGGTACGCTTGATATGCGCGCAATGATGGATTACGGAATGAAAAAAATCGATGTGTCGGAATCAGTTTCCGCATCGCGGTATATGGGAAAAGTTTCTTTCGAGCGTTTGAGCGTATCGCCGCACGAAACGCATCTCATACATATTTCTGAAAATGCGATTGCATATGCGAAAATCGCAAAACAAAAAGAGATTGAACTTTTTAAAAAATTTTACTACGACGAGTTGTGCGGTTTTAATAAGCGCGTACAGTGCCATAGAGAAGGCGAAAAGCAGATTGCGAATTTCGCATTCGGCGCATTTGCGGAAATTCAGAAACTCGGATTTCCAATTGAGTTTACAAAAGATGAATTGAAAACCGCGACCGGAAGTTTCAAGGCGGATTTCGCCGTGCAAATGGACGCCGATATAGACTGGCTCGCTTTTGACGTTGCGTGTTATTGCGGAGAAGATAAGATTCTACCGGAAGACCTGCGCGATTACATTCACAATAACCGCGAATTCCTGAAAATGGCGGACGGGACGCTTAAGAAAGTAACGAACCGCGAAGAACTTGAGCGATTTGTCGCCATGCTTGAGAGTTTTAACGAGCGAGAGAACGGACGGTTTGAAGGGCGCGTATACAACGCTCCCGAACTCGATAACGTCTTCACTTCCTCCGAGTATTACAACGCGAAGCTTTCCGATGGTTTCCAAAAATTTATGAAAGAGGCGAAAAGCGGGCATCCGGTGAAAAAAGTCCGTATTCCGTCCGCGCACGACAAAATTCTTCGCGATTACCAAAAAGACGGCATACACTGGTTTCATTTTCTCCGCAAATATCGTTTTGCGGGCGTTCTTGCGGACGATATGGGCTTGGGGAAAACACTTCAGGCGCTCACGCTTCTGCACATGAACAAAAGCGCGGGAACCCCGTCTCTCGTCGTGTGCCCGAAGACGCTGCTTTCGGTCTGGCAGGATGAAGCGGCGAAATTTTTTCCCGCCATGAAAGTCGCGGTGCTTGATGGAATGCCGACGGAACGCGCCGAAAAAATAAGCCGTATCGGAGACTTTGACCTTGCAATTACCTCTTACGCCACGCTTCAAAGAGACGAGGAGGTATACAGGGAACGAAAAACACCGTTTCACTATTTACTCTTGGACGAAGCGCAAAGTATTAAAAACCACACGACGAAAAACGCGCAGGCGGTCAAAAAAATAGATGCGGAATATCGGCTCGCGCTCACCGGAACGCCGCTTGAAAATACGGTGGGGGAGGTGTGGTCGCTTTTTGAGTTCCTTATGCCGGGATTCTTGGGAAACCACGCATCATTCACGCGCAATTTTCTGAAACCCATTATGAAAGAAAACGATGCCCGCGCCCTTGCTCATTTGCGCCAGAAAGTCGAGTGTTTTATGCTCCGACGCACCAAACACGAGGTGCTGAAAGAATTGCCGGATAAAATCGAACAAGTGCGGTCGTGCAAAATGACAGACGCGCAGAATGTTCTGTACCAAGAAATTCTCGCACGGGTGAAAAAAGAGATTTTTGATTCGGTGAAAACGAAGGGGTACGAAAAATCACACATCCACATTCTCGCCGGACTGACGAAGCTCCGCCAAGTCTGCAACCATCCCGTACTGCTTTTGAAAGATAAAAATTACCGCAAATATGAATCCGCAAAGCTGGAGCTTTTCAATGAACTCGTCGAAGAAATCGCCGCCGCCGGAAGAAAAGTGCTTGTCTTTAGCCAGTTTACGAGCATGCTTGATATTTTGGCGGAAGAATTGAAAAGTCGGCAGATAGAGTACGCGTATCTTTCCGGAAAAACAAACAACCGCAAAGATGTCGTCGCTTCATTCAACGAAGATAAAAGCAAAACGGTATTTCTTATCAGTTTGAAAGCAGGTGGAACGGGATTAACGCTTACATCCGCGGATAATGTCATTATCTTCGACCCGTGGTGGAACCCAAGCGTGGAAAACCAAGCGATTGACCGCACGCACCGCATCGGGCAGAAAAACACCGTAAACGTCTATAAACTCGTGACCGAAGGAACGATTGAAGAAAAAATAATCGAACTCCAAAAGCGCAAAAAATTCCTCTTCGACGCATTAGTAGGAGAATCGGGCGATTTGTTCAAGAAACTCACGTGGGAAGATATAAGGGGGTTGTTTTAAGGGCTGTGGATAAAAAAGAAAAGGGCGCCTAGGCGTCCTTTGTTTTTTATATTTTTTTGTTTCTTCTATTCTTTAGGAGTAAAGGATCGATAGGCGGTTTACTTATTGTTAAGTGTGCATAAATGTGTAGATTATGTGCTCGTATGAGCGTGAGGAGAGAAATACTTTCTAAGATTTACACACACTTGGGGCTGCAGCACCGGTCTGTACAAATTTTAGAAAATATTTTTCTTGTTCTCAATGTATCTATTTTTTTATATATACTCATTACTGAGTATATAATCACGGCACTCGAATAAAATGAAAATAAATTTTCGTTTTATTCTCGCTTGTGATTATAACCACCTTCTGAGTATTAGTATATCAATCTATCGGACATGTGCAAGTATATACCTGTGGATAACTCAAAATGACATCTTTGCCTTCACGGACACAATATTTTACGGCTCTAACTCAAGCGTAATCGGGCAATGGTCGGAACCGTAGATGTCCGATAGTATATTTGCAGACTTTATTTTTGATAACAAATTCGCACTGGTAAAAAAATAATCTATACGCCAACCGACGTTTCTGTCGCGCGCGCGAGTCTTCATATCCCAGTAGGAGTACGCATCTTTTTTATTCGGGTGAAGGTGACGGAATGTATCCGTGTATCCGTGTGCAATCACTTCGTCAATCCACGCGCGTTCTTCCGGCAAGAATCCCGTATTCTTTTCATTCTCTTTCGGGCGGGCAAGGTCGATGGCTTCATGTGCCGTGTTCACGTCTCCGCAAAAGATTATTTTGTGTCCTTTCTTTTTCAAACCATCAATAAATTTCAGGAAAGCGTCATAAAAATCATATTTATATTGCAAACGCACCGGTCCCTGCCCGCCGTTTGGGAAATACACGTTCAAAAGCACAAATTCATCGAAATACGCCACTAAAAGGCGCCCTTCTTCGTCAAAGCGAGGTATCCCCATGCCATACTCTACTTTTTTCGGCTCCACTTTGGTATAAATCGCCACGCCGCTGTACCCTTTTTTCACCTGAGATGAAGCAAAATAGGAAAAATACCCGTTTATCTTGGCTATTTCTTCCGGTAGTTGATGATCAAAAGACTTTGTTTCCTGTAAACACAAAATATCAGGGCTTTCTTTTTGAACAAATGGTAAAAAAAGCCCGTTTTTATGGATGGCGCGGAGACCGTTTACATTCCACGAAATCAATTTCATTTATAAAGAATAACGAATAAAGAAGTAAGAATCAAGGAAAAAATATTTAGGTAGTTTGATAAAAACTGGTTTACGGTATACATAAAAACGTCTTTTTTTACCGTAAAAAACGGCGTTCGAAAGTGAACGCCGTTTTAGTATCGATTATTTTACCGCGAGCTTCGAAAACCACCCCTTGAGACTTCCGGTGATGTATATCAAAGCGGCGGCAATTCCATAAACACTGCCGATAACGAGTCCTGTAATAGACCCGAGTCCGTGTCCGTACAAGAGTCCGATCCCAAGCCCGTGTCCATAAATAGTCCCGTAAACTACTCCGGCACTAAAACTGCCAAAGAACGCCGCTATGAGTCCGACACAAAGGGCAGTTGTTGAGCCATTGGCGTCTATTGCGCGACCATAAGCATCGCACAAAGCGGCAAAGATAAGCACGAATGCGGGCGCAAAAAACACATCCGACCAGCGCGACAATACATGGGGCAATCGGTACACGCATCCGTTCGGTAATAAAAATGTCTCCACGAGAGGGACGGTAGCAGTTTTGCTCCATATCCACCAAAATCCCGCAACAACTAAGGGTGTCATCACTACAAAAAACAGTCGATTCGCAACCACGCGTACCTTGAACAACGAAACGATCATAGAGTTTCCTCCATTTTTTGGTCAAAAAACAAGCTCAGTGAGAATATATTATATACATGTATATTCGTCAAACAGCTGTTATGCCACCCCCCTTCTTTTCCCATGAAACGCCTTGTGAATTTCACGAAGACCTTTGTCTGTTACATGCGTATAAATCTGCGTAGTGGAAATATTGGAGTGTCCGAGCATGGCTTGAACGCTGCGCAAATCGGCGCCGTTTTCGAGCAAATCCGTCGCGAAAGAATGCCGAATGACATGCGGGGTAACCTTTTTTGAGATTCCCGCCTTGATGGCGTAGTGTTTCACGGCGCGCTCAACGCTTCGGGGCGCAAGACGGAGTGATTTGGCGGTAGTAGCGCCGCCTTTTGAGTGTTTTATAAAAAGAGCATCATCTACATCGCCGCGTTTATCAAGATATTTTTTTACCGCCCCCTTCGCTTCGGGAGACAGGAAGACCACGCGCACTTTTTCACCTTTTCCGCGGACGGAAAGCTCGTCTTTTTGGAGATCAAGATAGCGAGAGAGGGAACAGAGCTCGGACACGCGGAGTCCGGTGGAAAACAAGAGTTCAAGCATGGCACGGTCGCGCAAAGCTAAAATGTCGTCGCCTTTTGGGGCGGCGAGCAAGCGTTCCAGGTCTTCCGCCGACATAAGATCGAGATGACGCTCGCTCACTTTTGCAAGGTCAATCCGCTCCGGAGGAAGAGACGGGATTTCGCGCCGAGCAAGATACTTCAAAAAAGAGCGGAGGGCGATCAAATAATAGTTTTGCGTTCTTTTTTTGAGCGTTCCGCTGTTGACCCCCTCCTCGCCGCCGCGAAGAGAGCCTTTTACCGTCTGACGATTGAGCCAGATATGATATTTCCGAACCACATCATAGGTAATATCTTTCGGGTCGGAAACTTGCGCAAAGCTCAAAAAACGGCTCAGGTAGCGGTCGTAATTCTCAACCGTCTTCAGCGACCGCCCTTTTTCGATCTCTATATATTCCAAAAATTCAGTTTTCAGCTCTGCGAGGTTCATGTGTAGTATTATACACAAAAGAAACCATTTTTACTTTGAATTTCCTGTATTTTTTACTAAAATAAAAACCGCAATGAGCGTAGTTATCGGCACCGCGAGGACAAGTCCGATGCCTCCTATCAGAGTGCGCGTGATCTCGGCAGCAAAGACTTCGCGATTCCAGTTCTGACGTATTACGAAGTCCCGCCGAATCGATAAAGGGGATACGCAGTGCAGTGCTTGAAGTCATCCCTTCAGTAATGTATAGTAAACCTGGATCAATTTTGTTACTGAAATACAAGGTATTTTGTAAATGAAAAGAATATTTATTTGTCTTGACACAACACTCCGCTGTGTGGCAGCGCTGGTTACAATGTTCGTGGCAGTTGGGATGCTTACGTACGGTTTTGAAGGGTGGTTCGCACTCCCTTTGTCGGTCTGCTCGTATCTCACGGCAGTTCCCCGATCGTGGATAGCAAAACACACACTTATGTGGTCACATGCCACGGTTGCAGTGTGTGCGACCGCCTGCGTTTTTTTTACGATTGGTTTTGCGGCGTATCTCTACATCTCATACCACCCAATCGCGGGCATACTGTTGGCTACCTGCTCTCTATATACCTATTATCGCTATCCGATACATCTGTGGGGCACCCTTCTGCGTTTCACTGCTCGCCCTCCGAACTCCTCGGATCGTTAGTAGTACGCATCTCCGTTATACTCGGCACAATATCTTGTTGCGCCTTTTT
Source organism: uncultured Candidatus Saccharibacteria bacterium (assembly GCA_964428135.1). Lineage (GTDB taxonomy): Bacteria > Patescibacteriota > Minisyncoccia > Phycocordibacterales > CAIJYI01 > CAIJYI01. Next base: position 20,565 of record CAYRXD010000009.1, read on the forward strand.
GTTGTCTGGCTCCGAATGCTGAGTGAGATACGAACAGAAACGGGGAAGCTGCCCCCAATCCAATTCCCAATTCCAGGGAAGTCCCGCCTTGCCGTAACTGCATGTTTATCTTATTGTCAGAGTATGAAAAATATCAAAAAAACTATCGGCATCACTATCCTTGCCGCAGCCGTTCTTTTTGCCTTGTTTTCCGTGAATCGCTTGTCGAAGGAACAATCGCTGTCGGAGACATCAGGAAGAATAAAAGTTGTTGGGAGCGGGAGCGGGGACCGCCGCCATTGTTTAGTAAAAAGTGTGGTGTAACTATAAAAAATAATTGTTAAATAATTTTTTATAAACAAAAATTATGACACACAAAAGAATGGTGGCTGTCCCCAATTCCAATTCCCACTCTTTCCGTTCGGACGGCTTGTGCATGCGATAAGCGGCGTTGCCGTATTCGCATCATACCCGTTTCGCGCGGCACAGATTGTCCGCGTGTTGAGAAGGAAAGCATACTGAAATTAGCTGTTCTTTAATTACAACATACCCGCACCAAGTATTGGTGCGGGTTTTTTATCCACCATTGCGCACGGCACATGCGGGAGTATACTAACCGTATAGAGGTCATCGAGGCTCGCATTTTTTTGCGAGTTTTTTTATTTTATCGTTAAAAACAAGAAAACAGTAAAGAGATTCGGTGGTCATATCTTAACTATACCGCAATGCTTACCTTATATACAATATAGTTAGGGGCTAATCGGTGGGTTTTGAACCAAAACAAAGACGGCGATAAGCGTAGTAATGGGAACTGCAAGTACGAGACCGATGCTTCCGACGAGGGTGCGCATGATTTCCGCCGCGAAGACTTCGCGGTTGACGGACATGGCCATGTCGGCAAGAGGGTTCGCTGCGGCGCCGGCAGACGTATACATGAGCAGCAAAAGCGGCAGAGATGCGCCGACGTAAGCGATGGCGAGAGTGTTCACCAGCGCGCCGATATGTTCGCGACCGATTCGGATGGCTCTTTTGTAAATATGTTTCTTTGGCAAATTCGGGCACGCTCTATGAAGTTCTTCGACGGAAATGGCTTGCCCGATAGCGACATCATACAGTACACCGAGAAGTCCGATCATGATACCGCCAAGAAGCAACCCTACCATATCAATAGACCCCTGCGCGTTAAAATTCACATACACGGATTCGTCGCTTTCGAAATCCGGTCAAACGCGCCGAGGAAACGGCATAGTGGGCGAGGATGCCGGTAAAAATAATGGTAACAATCATTCCGAGAACCGCCGCCGTGGTGGTTTTGTTGAAACCGTGCGTGATGTAAGAGCCGAGAATGATGATGAAAGAAGAAACGCCGATACTGAGCAAAATAGGGGAGTATCCGTGAATAATTCCGGGTAAAAGCAAGAAAATGATGGCCAAAAAACTTATCGCAAGGGAAAGCAATCCGCGCACCCCCTGCCACCCGCCGAAAAAAAAGACAAATTACAAAAAGTCCGGCGAAAAAATACAGCACCGGAAGACGATACGGGTCGGTGGGATAGTATATATTGGTTCCGTCGAGAGCGTTCGTGGTGTGTACCAAATAAAACATATCCCCGACGGCAAAATCGAGATAATCGTTTTCAATGGTCAGGAGTTTCCCCGCTTCTCCTCCTTCGAGAATTTTTACTTGAATGCTCTGATACGGACCTTCGGTACCGGTACCGGGAATGAGTTTCTGTTCTTGTTTCAGGATTTGAAGAACTTCCGCTTTTGCGGCGGTTTGTGTATCG
>CAYRXD010000009.1:22340-29143 GCA_964428135.1 uncultured Candidatus Saccharibacteria bacterium
CGGTTTCTTGCGCGTACAAGTACAAAGGCGCCAAAAGATTTCCGACAAGAAACAAAATCGTGAAAAAAAATCGTGACATCGTTTTATTTTACTTTTAGGGTTTGCAAATAAATAAAGTATTCGGTTCGGTTTCAGATTTTCATAAGATTTTATTTTTTCGATTGAGCAAATCTTGAGGCGTAGCAAACTACGATGAGAGATTTGTGATTGAGGAAAAATAAAAGATTGCGGAAATATGGAGGCGAAACGGAAATTTTATTTATTTGCAAACCCTTACGCGCACGATGTGCAAAGGCCGAAAAACTCGAGTGAATGGTCGTTTATTTTTGAAAACCCGCTTGATTTCAGTATTTTCGCTTGCAGGGTTTTCGTATCGCACGAAACATCTTGTATCTTGCCGCATTTTTCACATATCACATGATGGTGGTGAGAAGAAGAGGCGAGTTCGTAGTGTCCATGTCCGTGCTTGAGGTCGACATATTTCACGATGCCGCTTTGCAGAAGCGCGTTCACCATACGGTACACCGTCGCTTGGTCGGTGTCTTTCGTGCGAAGATGCTCCTGAATGTATTTAATGCTCACCGGCTTGCCGGTTTTTTTAAACAAATCCAAAAGCGCCAACCGTGCGGGTGTCGCCTTAAAACCCGCTTCGTGAAGCAGTTCATCAAACTCTTTTACGCGTTCTTTTTTGGAATCCATAAGCGAAATATACAACAGAGTCGCAATAAACGCAAAAGTAAGCAGTCTTCGGTCATTAAAAAAAAGACCGCCGGAATAATCCGTTCGGCCTTTTATTTTCTAACTTTTTTCAGGATAGGCGAGGTGAATTGCCTTTTTTGCAACACGGGACACGTCGGCATCATGTAGAGCACTCGAAGCTTCTTTCCATGAAATTTCGGCTATCTCGTTGTTTAACGTAAGATTGGTATTTTTAATCGTCCCCAAGACAATGGTAACCGTATCTCTTTTTCCTTCTCCGCTTGTTTCATACAACCCGATGATTTGAGGATTTTCAAGCGTAATTTTCAGTTCCTCATTTACTTCTCGCACCCCCGCTTTTTCGGGCGATTCTTTTTTCGGTTTATAACCGCCACCGGGGATGTTCCACAGAGTTTTGTTTCCGTAGCTGTGGCGAACGAGCAGTATTTTCTCCGTGTTATCGGGATGATGTATGAGCACTTTGACCCCATACGTTTTCGGTTTAAAAACCCTCCAGTAAAGTGTAACGAGAGGCATAAGTAAACGTATTGCTGTTTGCCGTATTTTCATATCAGTAGAGTATATTTTGGTTAACGGTATCGCCAAACCTCACGCGGAGCATTTTTCTCAAACCGGTAAACGGCTTGCGGTCGTGAAGCGTAATTTCATTATTTACAAACAAGAGGTCGCCGTTTTCCCAGGCATGGTCAAGTATAATACAGCGCGACAGCACCTCATCAACACGCTGGTAAATTTTTTCCGCATCGCTTTCATCAGCTCCGTGCAATATATTTGTGATTACTTTTGCACGGTACCGCAAAACCCACCCGTATAAGTCATTATACACGGCGAGCGGATAAGTCGCACCCTCTTGCTTGTTCGCCAAACTGTTGTAACTTATGACGGTTTTTGCCATGTTGGGGTATTCCGCTCTTAAAATTTCCGCCGCAAGTTTTCCATCAAAAATTCTCGTATTCCCGCCAGTCTCCGCTTTTTGAATACAGCCAAGCGCAAAATAGGGGATTACGCCTTTTGAATATGAGACTCCCTCGGTATGGACGGCGAGCCAATCTTTATCATTCGTTTGCGACAATGTATGATAAGACATATTTGAAGCAAGACTTTGCCCGATTATTCCGGAGAGTACGAGCATATCACTTTCCAGGGGGTCGGATTTTACTTGTAAAAGTCCGTATCCGGAAGTCGTCAACCCTTGTTTCAGAAACGGAAGAATTTCTTTTAAAACAGAAGTGGCATCAGTTACCCGCAGTTTTTTCGGTTTTTTTACAAAAAGCATTTTAGCCTCCTCATTTTTTATATCAAATTTCCATGGGTAATATTAAACAATAATAGTATAATTGTCAAATTATTTTTGACAATTCGGTAAAATTTGATACTATAAGAACACAGTAATCACGAACGATGGAAAGAAAAAAACCTTTCGGCGCTGAAAGAATTTGAACAAAGAAAAATGGCGGGTGAGTATCATATCTTTTATGAAATTTGAACTAAAAAAATATAACAGAAGCACTCCAAAAAGTTATCGGAACACCACCAACGATGATTTGATTACTGACTTGCGTGATGTTGCTAATAAATTACAGAAAGAATCGGTTCCCCATGCGAAATATGACAAGCATGGTAAATTTCGTAGTAATATTTTTAGCGAAAGGTTCGGAGGATGGAACAATGCTCTCGAAATGGCTGGGTTAAAAATAAATAAAAACCAGAATATACCAGAGAATGACCTCTTTCAAAACTTGGAAGAAGTTTGGATTAAGCTCGGTAGACAGCCGACGTATAAAGAACTGCATAAACCTCTCTCAAAATATGGCCCCAGACCCTATGAGCGCCGTTTTTCTACTTGGCAAAAAGCATTAGAAAAATTTGTCGCCTTTATCAACAATGAGGAAAACACTTCGTTAAAAGAAGCAGAGAATTTAAAGACTGAATCAAGCCAACACAAAACAAAAAGAGATATAAATTTACGGTTACGTTTTATTGTAATGAAACGCGATGATTTTAAGTGTAAAAATTGTGGAAGAACACCAGCAACCGACCCGACTATCGTTTTACACATTGACCACATAAAGGCATGGGCGAATGGGGGAGAAACAGTTTTAGAAAATCTGCAAACGCTTTGCTCGGTGTGTAATATCGGTAAAAGCGACTTAGAATAAGCCCATCGTACGATTTATTGTGCATGATTTTGAAAAACAGTGACAGTCACCTCTTTTACCCCCCAACCAAAACCCAATGAAAAAAGACGATAAAAAACTGACCATTCGCAATTCTACGGCGGAATTTCTCATTTTTACTTCTCAAGCGGGAGAGGATGGAATTGAGGTTCGAGTGGCGAACGAAAATGTTTGGCTTACGCAAAAGCTCATCGCTAAGCTTTTTGATGTAAAGATACCGACCATCAATGAACATTTGAAAAATGTTTTTGAAACAGGGGAATTAGTGGAAAATTCAGTTATTCGGAATTTCCTAATAACTGCAAGCGATGGGAAGAATTATGAAACGAACCACTACAATTTAGAAGCGATTATCGCCGTCGGATTCAAGGTGAATTCAAAGAGAGCCGTGGAGTTTCGCAGATGGGCGGGAAGTATTTTGAAAGATTTTACCGTCCGCGGGTATGTTTTGGACGATGTGAGATTAAAAAACGGAGCGTATTTGAGCAAGCAGTATTTTAAAGATTTGATTCTTGAGATACGCGATATTCGAGAAAGCGAGAGAAATTTTTACCAGCAAATTACCGATATTTACGCCACGGCAATCGATTATGATTTGCATTCGCCCACAACGAAAGATTTTTTCGCCACGGTGCAAAACAAGCTTCATTTTGCAACGCACGGGCGCACTGCCGCGGAACTGATTGTCGATCGCGCCAATCATAAAAAAGACCGCATGGGTTTGACCGTTTGGAAAAAATCGCCCGACGGAAAAATTTTAAAATCCGACGTTGCGATTGCCAAAAATTATCTCAATGAAAAAGAGATAAAGTTTTTAAACAGAATCGTAACGATGTATTTGGATTATGCCGAACATCAAGCGGAAAAAGGAGTACCGATGACCATGGCGGACTGGGCGGAAAAGCTGAACGCTTTTCTACAATTCAACAACGAGAATATTTTGCAAGATGCCGGAAAAGTAACGGCGGAAATAGCAAAATCCTTTGCGGAAAGCGAATTTGAAAAATACCGACCGATTCAAAACAAACTCTTTGAATCGGATTTTGACCGGGAAGTGAAAAAGTTTTTAAAATTTAAAAAGGAAAAATAATATGAAAGGAGAAATCAGCCGACTTATAGAAATTATCGCCAAGCGTTTTCCATTTGACGAAGATCATTATCCCGAACTTCGGGGAGCAAGCGAAACAGAACGGCTTTTGTTTGCGGTCAGACATTCCGCTCTGCATTTTACGAAGACATCCGGCAAAATCGCTGCAGTGAGTGAAGATACCGACCACGGCAACACTCTTGATATGTCGTATGCTAAAACCAGCGTTACGAAAGCCCTCATTGATATCTTGAGACTCGCCGAACTTCTCGGCATGACGGAAGAAGACATCACAAAAGCTATTGAAGAGAAGTGTAACGGTCACGAAAATATCAAGAATTAACAACGAAAAACGAAAAACGCGGCCGGGCGCGGGGTTGTACCCCCGCCCGTATGCTTGAAATGAAATTGATCGGTAAATTCAAACAGCCCGATGGGAGTACAACTCCCATCGGGCGACGAAAAATAGCGCGTATCAGCCGTGGGTTGAGTGGGGTAAAAAGATCTATGAGCTGACATGTATACTCCATAAATTCCCATTATTTGACAAAAATGTTCCTTTCGCTATACTCAGAGGTATTAGAAATAAACGCAAGTAATTTGCATTTACTGTTTATAAAAAAATACCAATACCTGTTTTTGTCTTTCGCACTTTTCGTCCTGGTAATGATACCGAGCGATTCGGTTTTTGCCGCCGTTTATACGGAATTTAATCCGGCGAAGGCGGAGTTCATGGTTTCTCGACGGACTGAAGAATATGGGGATTGAGATTACGAATGGTATTATGAAAGTGCGAGGGTTCGTGGCGGAAAATATCACAACAAAAACCCTCGAAGTCGGCACGAGTAAAAATCCGAGCGGCATCACTCTTTATGACCGCGCTACGGGCGAACCGGTTTGTGTTTTTTCTGAAAATGCCGTTTTGAAATCGGAAGCGGGAAAGTGCGGCGAGGCTCCAAAAGAAATGCCGGTAATTGCGGAAGCGGAAACGCCGGAGATTGTGGCGGATGTTGACCCCGCCGCGCCGATCATAGAAACAACAGACACATTAGAAACTAATCAAGAAATAAACCATGAATAAAAAAATTATCGGCGCCGGAGTTATTGTTCTTGTGATTTTTGCGGGCGTGTATTCGTTGAATCGTCTCTCGAAACCCTCGGCTGTCACCTCGGAAAAAATCAAAGTCGTGGCGAGTTTTTATCCGCTCGCGGATTTTGCGAAAAATGTCGGCGGAGATTTGGTTGAAGTGATGAACATCACCCCGGCGGGCGCCGAACCGCACGATTACGAGCCGACGCCGAAGGACATTGCCGCATTGTATGATGCCAAGCTTGTGATTTTGAACGGCAACGGCGTGGACGCGTGGGGGGAAAAGATTGAGGGGGAACTTACGCAAAAAGGGATAATCGTCCTTAAAATGAGCGACCATTTGGACTCGCTCAAAAATAATGAACCGGGAGAAGAGTCGGGGCAGTATGACCCGCACTTTTGGCTCAATCCAACCAATGCGATAAAAGAAACGGATAGTATCGCCGATGCGCTGATACAGATTGATAGCACCCACGAAAAAGAATACAATATGAACAGGGATGAATTCAAGAGAAAACTCGGATTACTCGACGAAGAATACCGAAGCGGTCTCGCGAATTGCGAAAGCCGTACGATAGTTACCTCGCATAATGCCTTTAATTATTTGGCAAGCCGGTATAATCTCTCCACCCTCTATATTCTCGGACTTTCGGCGGATGAAGAACCGTCGCCGAAAACCATCGCCGATACGGCTCGCCTTGCGAAAGAAAGAGGAGTGAAATATATTTTCTTCGAAACGCTCATCAATCCGAAACTTTCGGAAACGATTGCGCGGGAAATCGGCGCAAAAACGCTTGAACTCAACCCCATTGAGGGATTATCCGACAAAGAGATTGCGCAAGGAAAAGATTATATCAGTGTCATGAGAAATAACTTGGAGAACTTAAAAATAGCCCTTTCATGCCGCATGTAGAACCTCCGGTAATTGAATTGCGAGATGTGAGTTTTGCTTATGGAAGCAATGCTGTTTTAGAGCTTATCTCTTTCGCTATCGAAAAAGGAGACTATGTCGGCATCGTCGGCCCGAACGGCGGCGGAAAAACGGCGCTGCTGAAAATAATAGTCGGACTGCTTGCGCCTCACGCCGGATCGGTGTTGATAAACGGAATTCCGAGCGTGTCTTTCAAAAAGAGGTTTGAGATCGGGTATATTCCTCAAAGAATAGCATCCGACAGCGCCTCGTTTCCCGCCACCGTGTACGAAGTGGTCGAAAGCGGGCGAATCCCGAGACTCGGACTTCTGAATAGCCTCACAAAAGAAGACAAAAGCAGTATTGAAAAAGCTCTTTTTGTGGCGCGAATCGCCGACCTCAGAAACAAGCTTATGAGCGAACTTTCCGGGGGTCAGCGCCAAAGGGCATACGTTGCCCGCGCTCTTGCGGGCGAGCCGCGCGTGCTTATTCTTGATGAGCCGTTCGTCGGGGTGGATATTGCCACGCAAAAAGAATTCTACGCATTTTTGAAAGAATTAAACGAGAGCGGGCTTACCATCCTTTTCGTATCACACGATATTGACGTTATCACCGAGGAGGCGAAATCCATATTGTGTCTCAATCGCGGACTTTTGTGTTTCGGCCCGGCAAAATCGCTTCAGGAACAAAACGTTATCGAAAGTTTGTACGGCAAGCGCATAACCCACATTCATCACACCCACTAATATAGGACTTAGGGCTCTTCCCACGCGTGTCCCGTTTAACTTTTCGAAATCCTAAATACCCCTTGTAACACAA
>CAYRXD010000010.1:0-26994 GCA_964428135.1 uncultured Candidatus Saccharibacteria bacterium
CAATAATTCGTATCGTTTCCATTACCTTTACCTCGCATTATATTGAATGTCGTTTATCTGCGTAAATGATATCACAGAAAACCAGAATGGGCAAGTTGGAATCTCCGCTTCCTTCGTGTATTATTGGGCTACCATGCAAAAAACACTCCCCGAGATCATCAACGAACAAATCCCCCTAAAAACCCTTGCGGTCATCTTGGCGGTCATCGCGCTTTTCGCAGGATACGGCATATTTACGACCATCAACACCGGAACAATCGTCGTGTACTCTCCCGCGTATAATACAGAAGTGTTCATTGACGGACATGCGGTCGGCGCCTCAAACGAGGCTTCTTCAACTTTGCGTTTCTCTGAGACCGCCGGCAAACACAGCGTCATCGTTTCCAAAGAAGGATACTTTCCATGGACCGAAGACGTAAAGATCACAAAACACGGCACGGCAGAACTTCATCCGTTTATTGTCCCAAAGAACGTACCTATGGAAAACATCCCGCGTTCTATAATCTCCGACGGAGCGACCGGCATGAATCCGGAGTATGAAAAAATAGCACCGCTTTTCAGTGCTCTCAAGACAAGCGAAGAGATAGAACCTCTTGTCGCGGCTACCCGCATTCAAGGCGTGACGCATGCGGACTACTTCCCGGGTCGAACGGACGTGCTCTTGATTGCAACCGCTGACGGAATATATGCGGTTGGAATTGAAAAAGATGACCGCCCGAACTTCCAGCCGGTCTACAAAGGAACAAACCCCTTATTTCTCAAATCTCCGGAAGGAACTATCTACATAAAAGAGGGCGATTCCATTTTGCGTACAAAAGGATTTGGGAAATAGCCTTCAATATGAAAATCGTACATGTACTGCCGATAACACAAGGGGTATTGAAAGAACCTCTCACCTACTACACATCAAAAGATGCGGGGAAGGATTCGCTTGTCGTGATTTCCGTTCGCGGCAAGTCCGTGCCGGGACTCGTGGTCTCGTGCGAGGACGCGACCGAAGTAAAAACGCGCCTGAAAACTTCGCACTTTTCACTCAAACGAGTCGAAAAAGTGGCAAACAAAAATTTTCTCCTTCCGGCATTTTTGAGAGCCGCGGAAGAAACAGCGCGGTATTTTGCCGCAACATCCGGCGGCGTTGTCTCGGCGCTCGTACCGAACCGGATTTTTGAAGAATATCTGGCGCCGAAAGGCTCTCTTTCGCCGGTCGAGCACATTTTCGCGCGGCCGGAAGCAAATTTTTCCGCAGTCTCTTCAGATAACTTACAGCACACGGACAAATACGTCATCCAAGCAAATGATGATGACCGTTTTTCCGTATACCGCGGAATCATACGCGAAACTTTCGCAAAGAACTCTTCAGTGTTCCTCTCGTCACCGACGGTTGCAGGCGCGTTTTCAGTCTTCCGCGAACTTTCGCGCGGAATCGAAACCTATGCCTTTCTTCTCCACGGCAAAATGCCGGAACGAGAGATCGCCGCCGCATGGAAACTCATCCTTGAAATGGACCACCCCGTACTCATTGTCGCCACCCCGACATTCGCTTCTCTTCCGCGCCGCGATTTCGGCGCTTTTATCGTCGAGCAGGAAAGTCGCGATTCATATCAGACTTTTTCACGGCCTTATTTTGATTTTCGGTACTTTTTGGAACGCTACGCGGAGAAACTGAACGCCAAGTTCATCATGGGCGATTTTTTCCTCCGCACTGAATCGCTTCACCGGCACGAAACAAAGAACATGTCTTCCATCATACCGATAAGGTTCCGTCTTCTCTCTGCAATCAAACAAGAGATTATCGACATGAAAAAAGACAAACCGAGTTCTGACCCGAACAGCGCGTTTCGCATCATCAGCCCGGAATTGGCGGACAGAATGGAGGAAACCCTGAGTACGGGCGGAAATATTTTCCTCTGGGGTGTCAGGCGAGGCTTGGCGCCGATCACCGCATGCCGCGACTGCGGGAGCATTTTTTCTTGTCCGAGATGCGATGTGCCTTTCGTTCTGCACCGCGAGGGCAAACGTAACATTTTCATTTGCCACACCTGCGAAGAACGCAAAACTTCCGAAGTTACTTGTACTGTCTGCGGAAGCTGGCGGCTTGCAATGCTTGGCATCGGGGTCGAGCAGGCGGCTATCGAAGCCCGCGAACTTTTTCCCGGCGTTACCGTACATGAACTGCACGCCGATGCCGCAAAGACCGACAAAAAGGCGGAGAACATTGCGGAAGCCTTTGCTGCGTCGCGCGGCGCAATTCTTGTCGGCACCGAGCTTGCCTTTTCGCACGTCAAATCTGCCGCACTCGCCGCCGTTGTCTCCGCGGACTCGCTTTTTTCCCTCCCCGACTTCCGCATCCATGAAAAGATATTGCGAAAACTCTTGGAAGTGAAGCTCAAAGCGGAGCGCAATTTTGCAGTACAAACGCGATACCCAAAAGAAAAACTTTTTCAAGCGCTCATACAAGGCAATCTGGCGAATTTTTACCGCGGCGAGATCGCCGCTCGCGAACAATTCTCCTACCCCCCATTTTCCGTGCTTATCAAGATTCGATTTGAAGGAACGGAGCACGAGGTCGCCGAAAAAGCGGAATACATCGAAACGCTTTTCAAAGAATACCGCCCGAACATTTTTCCGGCATTCACGCCGAAGATAAAAGATCGGTACCAAGTGAACGCCGTCATAAAAGCCCCCGCCGGCAAATGGCCGCATGACGATATTCTTTCAAAACTCCTCTCTCTGCCGCCGCACTTTCGGGTGAAGGTTGACCCGGAAGACCTGCTATGAACAAATTTCCAATATCTAATTCCTAATGAAAACCCAAATGTTAAAACGAAACCTGTTTTGACATTAAACATTTTATTGGAAATTAGAAATTAATAATTGGAAATTTTTTAAAGTTCCCTTTTTAATATTTTTATTGTATTCTCTTTCTATGATAGACATAGTCCAAAAAGAAGATCCCGTCTTGCGAAAGATTGCGGAAGAGGTTCCTATCTTGGAAATTACCTCCCCGAAGATCCGAAACATCCTCCGCGGCATGAAAGAAGCGCTCCACTCCCAGGATGACGGCGTCGCTATTGCGGCACCGCAGATTGGCGCGGCGCTCCGGATTTTCGTCGTATCCGGAAAAGCGTTTTTGTATGACAAAGAAAACCAAAAGGAAGACGGCTATGGCGAAAAACAAAAAGGGAAAATCCCTCCCGATATGATATTCATAAATCCCGAGATACTCAAGCTCTCAAGAAAAAAATATGTTGTTCCGGAAGGATGCCTGTCCGTACGCTGGCTGTATGGAAAAACCGTGCGATCGGATAAAGCGAAAATAACAGCCTATGATGAAAGCGGAAAACAATTCACGTACGGAGGAAGCGGACTCATCGCGCAGATATTTCAGCACGAGACGGATCACTTAAACGGCATCCTCTTCATTGACCACGCGACGGATGTGCAGGAGATGGTGCCGGAGAAACGAGACGGAAATATGGAATCATGAATCGGGAATTAGAAAAAAACGCGACCATTGTGGTCGCGTCTTTAGACACTATGTCGTGCCTTTCGTGTGCGTTGCGGATATGAAGATTCATTCCATTGTGCCGATATTTTTTTACTTGCTACTATCCAATCCAACAGCTTCAAAACCTTATCTGCCACAAAGACGCGAGCATGCTCGGAGAAATCATTTGAATTCAGTTTTTCAGAAAAAAGCAACAGCGAAGATGCCGGAATGTCGAATATCGTTGCATATCTTTCCAACAAATCTAAACTGGGGGAGTTTATGCCATTTTCAGTCTTGGAAATATGAGTGAAATCAACACCCAACTGTTCTGCAAGTTTTCTTTGGCTCATGTTGTGATATACGCGCACAAGATTGAGAGCTTTACCGAGATTATTGTCTGCTTTGACGGTTACCATTGAGAATTCTCCCGTATAGTCGAGTGAAAGATGTATCATCACGATATATCCGTATCAGATTGTGAAATACCCAACCTGAAAAGAGCCTATCAGATTATACTATTTTTTACAAGTATTTCTACCACTTCGTTTAAAATAGCAAACTCTAGCATATGCTAGAGTTTGCTATTGTTTAAAAATTGCAAAAAACGAAGAATTATAATTCAAAATGTTTTTTAATTTCCTCGTCGTTTGAAAGATGCGACACCTCAAGGATTTCCACAAACTTCCCGACGCCGAAAAAATCGGCGACATACAGTATTTCTTTTTCACACGGGTGAGGGTACACCCAAACGCTTTTTTGGTATTGGTAAAATCCAAGCGCTTTGAGGCGCCACCGCAAAGCTTCTCGCGCTTTAGCACGATCAATGGGAACATCAAAAAGAACAAACCACCATTTCCCGTCCCACTTCTGCGGAGGCGGAAGTCGAATATCCTCAAACAGTATTTTTTGAAAATGCGCTTCGCCTTTTTTGGTGAGTCGAATGCGCGGTTTTCCGTCTCCACTTTTTAATTCCTCTATATACTTTCCTCTTTTCAAGTTTTGCATCGCCCCATTTATTTGTACAGTCGAATACCTGTTTGACCGGCGATACCCCTTGGCAAGGATTGAAAGCCCCGGCGCCACGGTTGCCACCACGACAACGCCTGAAAGAATCACAAGCGCAAGCGCTATGCCCGTCGCATAAGACGTTGGCGTTCCGGAATTGAGAAACTCCTCAGCTCGATGTAGGAGCGATGGAGTGTTCACAGATACACCTCGGGCTTTTTCAATCGTCCGGATGCTTCGTTTCACCTTCGGCTTTCTTTTTGTAGTTTTCGCCATTTTCATATTTTCTTTTCTTTTTTTTCGCAACCAAAACTCTGAAACGACTCTGAAACGACTCTTGACCTAATCATACCCGTAAACATCAGCAATAGCAAATTCTAGCATATGCTAGAATTTGCTATTTACTAGAGAGAAAACTTTTTCTTCTTCTACGATGTGAGTGGCGTATTTGAGAGCCGCAAAAATATCTTCACGGGTTACCTGCGGATAATCGCGAAGAATTTCTTCAACGGTTTCTCCTTCTCCAAGCAACCTCAAAACAAGCTTCACTATAATGCGCGTGCCTTTTATGATTGGTTTCCCAGCCATAATATGCGAATCGAGTACGATTCTTTTTTCGTATTCATTATTCATACGTGCATAGCACCATGAGTTGCTGAAAAAACAAGGTATTTTTCTTTCCGTTTTTGTCTTATGATTAATCAATGGAAACACACCGCATAAAATTCGCTTTCTTCGGCACCCCGCAATTCGCGGTGGGGGTTTTGGGCGAACTGGAAAAACATGGGTTTCTTCCCTCTCTCGTGGTTACGGCTCCCGACAAGCCGCGCGGGCGGAAGCTCGTCATCACGCCGCCGGAAGTGAAAGTATGGTCGCAAAAAAGAAACATTCCCGTTCTCCAGCAGGGAAAACTCGATATTTCAAAATTCAAAATTCAAAATTCAAAATTTGATGTTTTTGTGGTTGTTGCGTACGGCAAGATTCTCCCCAAAGCCATTCTTGCGCTCCCAAAATATGGAGTGTTGAATGTCCACCCTTCTCTTCTTCCCCGGTTACGCGGCGCATCCCCGATCCAATCTGCAATACTCGGCGAAGATAAAACCGGCGTCACGATCATGCTCCTCGATGAAGAAATGGATCACGGACCGATCGTTGCACAAAAAGAATACGCCTTCGATGAGTTACCGCCGAAGGCGAGCGTGCTTGAAAAAGACCTGGCGAAACTTGGGGGAGAGATGCTTGCGGAAACACTTCCAAAATATGTCGCGGGTGAGACCAAGCCGACACCCCAAGACCACCATGCCGCGACTTACACTAAAAAAATTCAAAAAGAAGACGGTTTGCTCGACCTTTCGGATGACCCGATAAAAAACATCAGAAAAATAAAAGCGTTCGACGTCTGGCCTCGCGCATATTTTTTCCATGAAGCTTCCGGCAAAAAAATACGCGTCATTGTGACTGACGCGAAATTGCACAACGGAAAACTTCTCATTACAAAAGTTTTACCGGAGGGGAAAACGGAAATGATGTATGAAGAATTTTTACGGCTTCAGCGTTGAAGTTCCCGTGTCCGTCTCAGCCATGATAGCGCGATATTCCGCAGGGCTTCTGCCGACGGAAGTAAGCACTGTCTGGTATTTTTCCTGTTCCACACTGAAAGAATCAATAAAGAGAAGTATCATCGCCGTGGAAGAAACGCTCACTGTTGCGAAAATAACCCACATCACAGTATCTTTCGTATCCAACTTTGCAACTAATGCGCCCGGTAAATTTTTGACATCACTGCCGCTTGCGTCCGGCTGTCCTCCAACCAAACTTACACGAAGCTTCCGCCAGTCTTCTTTTGCTTCAGAGAAATCAAGTTTAAACATGGAAGTTTAAAAAAATATTACTTGCCGCCACGAAGAATCTTTTTTGCTTTCGCGGCACCCCGCTTTATCTGCGTCAGTTTTTTATCTTTGAGAGCTGTGCATTCGCGCTCCGCCAATGAGCGTATTTCATCTATTGAGGCATAGAGGTCATCCTTTTCGGCAACAACATAAATCTCTTTCCCTTTGAAATTCAAGCGCGCCTCCGCCCGAAAAATATCGCCTGACTTATGGTGATGAGAGACCTTTCCCACTTCGACATCCGCTTGTATATTCTCAGGAGCGTCGTGAATGAACTTTTCAAGAGAGAGTACTTTTTTTTTTATGTAACTTTTAATAGCCGACGTCAACTCCATATTTTTTACTTTGATGTTGATGTTCATACTTACAGTATACCAAACCTGTTTGTTTCTATCAACCGCTTGCTTTGTGCCCGGGGGCAGAGTCGAACTGCCGACCCTTGGTTCTTCAGACCAATGCTCTAACCAACTGAGCTACCCGGGCATTATTCAAAATTTTTCAATTTTTTCCTCGTTCATACCCGTCGAGCTGATGAGCCAAAACAGCTACCCGGGCGTTATTATTTCATTCTCAATCCTTTCCGATTATGGTTTTCCTTTCAGCGACTCCATCATGCCGGACAAATTCGCATATGCGTCTAAAAGAGGGGCGATATAGGGTTGGATATAATAGTACGCCCCGAACATGGCGCCGAAAATGGCTATCCAATATATCGTGCGAAACATACGCCCCCACCACATATCGTGATAGAGCTTCTTCAACATAGCATTATTCTCTTTTTCAACAGCGTATGTACGCTCTAAAAGTTCTTCTTCGCTTTTCTCCAGCATGATTGTTATGGTAGCAGAATTCCGCAAGAAAATCAACGGGTGTTTGACATTACCGTTCTTTGCTTCTACTCTTAGTAGATGAACATTAACGGAAAAGCGATAGCGGAAGATATAAAAAACGACTTGAAAGAAGTGGCGACAAAACTGCCCAAGCGCCCTCGGCTCGATATTATCTATGCGGGCAGCGATCCGGTCATTGAAGGGTTTTTAAAAATGAAGCTCCGTGCGAGTGAATATATCAGTGTCGAAACACAGGTGCATCGCTTCCCCGCTTCCGTATCACAAGAAACGCTTATCAGTGAGGTACGGGGGATAGCGGATGACCCGAACTCTGATGGTACGATTATCCAGCTTCCCCTTCCCGCAACGCTCGATACCGAAGCGGTACTTCGCTCCATACCGCCGGAAAAAGACGTCGATGTACTTTCTTCAAATGCACTCGCGCTTTTTGAGTCCGGGGGAATTTCCATTCTTCCTCCCGTTGTCGGCGCCATTGCGGAAATAACAAAACGATGGAGAATATCTGTCACCGGAAAAAACGCGGTCGTCCTCGGAAACGGGCGCCTCGTAGGCAAACCGGCTTCAATCTGGCTCACACAAAACGGCGCACAAGTGACCGTGCTTGATAAAACGAGCGGCGACCCAGCACAGCTTCTTCAAAAAGCGGATATTATCGTTTCCGGCGTCGGGGTTCCGGGGCTCATTCAGTCTGACATGATACGCGAAAGAGTTATGCTCTTTGATGCCGGAGCAAGCGAAGAAGCAGGAGAAATTAAAGGCGACGCCGATTCCGCGTGTGCCGCCAAATGCGCCATCTTCACACCCGTTCCCGGCGGTATCGGTCCGATCACTGTCGTTATGCTTTTCAAGAATCTTCTGGAAATTACAGAGGCAAAATGGAAAAAACAGCGTTCACTTTATACTCATAAATAGGTTCTTGTTATCGCCACACAAATTTTGAGGTGCAGAAGGATTAAGGATGGCATTAGTTCTCCAGTTTTATAATTTTTGTTCCGACTTGCTTAAATTCTATAAAATCATCACCGAGTTTCTGTGTTAGCGGCTTACTGCTATCATAAACCCCCAAAGTAAGAGAGTCTGAATTTGAATCCAATACATTAAAATATGGGTACATTGGGTACCCATCGAGAGTAACATACTGATAATAAGTCTGAGGGTCATAGACTTTTGATTCTGGAAAAGTAGTGGATTTTTCTCTACCAAATACATACTGCCCCACAATAAACCCATCTGAGAATACCCATCTCTCCGGAGATTCTGTCACAAACCTATGCGGGACAAAATAATCAGTTACTTTTTCTCCGACCGTATCCGCTACGATATAACCGAAAAACGGCGCAACATTCACTTTTATCAACTGATATCTCTTGTCCGATATAAATAACTGTGAGGACGAACCGTATTTGTATTCCGCCGATGGCGTATCAGTAATCGCTTGTTTAATTATAGAAAAAGCTTTATTTTCTCTTTCTCTGCCCAACGCAGTCATGTCACTTACGCACGGTTTCTCTTGTTTGAAATATTCAGGGTCATAACCTCTTGGGTTGCAAGCAATGTGGCGCGAAAAGTTAACAGTATTTTCAACTGCCGGAGATGGCTGATGTATTGAGATTGTAGAATTTTGTTCCAGAACAGAATATCCCATTACGCCAGCAAGTATAACTACAATAAAAACTGCGAAAATCTTCACGTGATTTTTTTGGTTCATGATTATTGTTATTAAGTTTTTAATGTCGTTAAAATTTAGGTCGTTCAAATGCCCCCGGCAAGAATCGAACTTACATCGGCTCGTTAGGAGTGAGCCGTTCTATCCATTGAACTACGGGGGCGCAACTCCGCACGTGTGCGGAGTGAAATTTTCGATTACAACCCGAGCGCGTGCACAAGGCGCGGCTTGTCGAAGCCGATGATTGGCTCTGCTTCGCCTTCCACAGTAATAACAGGAACGCCCATTTGCCCGCTTATTTCAAGCATTTCTTTCCGCTTCTCGACATCGGTGCCGACATTGTATTCTTCATATTCAACGCCTTTTTCCTCAAAAAATTCCTTTGCTATTTTGCAATACATACAGGTCGTCGTCGTGTAGATTTTTACTTTTTTCATAAAGACATAATATGTTACCTTGCTAATACTGCGTAGTGTAGCACAAAAAATCCGCCCCGTCAGCACAAGCTGGGTGGTGTATGTTTTTTAGAGATATGTATAGCTGTCGGGGACATTAAGGGATTCGGGATGTACTCCGTCCCATGAAATTTGTTTATCCAGAACGAGCCGTGTGATTTTCGGCTGGAAAGCATGTTCCGCCTGATGTGTCGCTTTCTCGAATTCCTCAAAAGTTTCGATACCGTGAAACGAAACAGGGGTTCTAAAAAATATCGGTCCATCGTCTATTTTTTCCGTAACAAAATGCATGACGATCTCAGATTCGGTTATTTCGCCTCTCTTATATGCCTCCCACACGGCATGATGAAGTTTGTCGCCCCATAGTCCCGAAAATTTAGGCAACGGCCCGGAATGGATATTGAATGTCCGCGCAGGGTCGAGCCAATACACCTGGCGAAACCAGCCGGAAAGCGCGTACCACAAATCGCGCTCGCTTACTTTCATCTCTGTACAAATTCTGTCGATGAGTGTGCAGTATCCTTCCGTCGTATACGGTCCGGAAAAATAAAAAAACGGAACAGCAAGCGCATCTGCTCTTCGCCGCACTCCGCCATTCTCATTACTTGAAATAATAGCGAGAGTCCGCCCCGGTAATTGTTTTACCAGGTTTTCAGCGCCGGTGCCGCCATCGGTTTTTTCCCCTGATGCAAAAATAATAAGATTTCTTTTCATACATGTATAACCCTCCTGGTGCCGTTATAACATATTTCTACGCAAGAAAAAAGCCCCAACGCGGGGCTTTTCAGCACGCAAAAAGCTCTTTAACGAAAGGAATGGTCATTACCGCCATCTCTTCCGCCGCAATATCTTTACCAAACAGCCGTTTAATCCTCTTCATTTCTTTCAGTTCTTCACGGACAATTTTTTTCGTACTGTCATAATTCTCGCGATCAAATTCCTTCACGGCGTTGGCATATATCGCCGCGCTTTCCCTAAATCCGCAAGGGTCAGAACCCTGTCCCATTTTCTCATTCCTTTTTTGCTGTTTGATGAGAAACTTTCTGATCTTTTTCTTCGCTTTCTTTCTGAGTTTTTTTTGAAAGAACATCACATGCCCCTCCTCTCCTGATATATCTACACATCGACAGTAAAAATTTTTCCGGGACTGTGATGCCCGGAAACTATTTTTGCCTTCCCTAAAGGTACCCCGAAAAACTGCGCGACCAATTCCCGCACGCGGCTGTTTGCCATATTGCGCTCGGCTTTCTCGCGCACGGAAACCTCAAAGTGATCTTCCGACACCTGCACGAACTCTTCTTTCCGTGCGCCCGCGGTTACTTTTATTTTTATATACATAGCAAGCAATGAACGCAGGCTATGCTGTCTGCACCAAGAGCATATTCGTCCCGCCCGTTTTTCCGAACGGCATCCCCGCCGCAATAATGAATACGTCGCCCTTTTTGAGAATTTTTTTCTTGAGCAGAATCTTTCGGGACAAAGCCATTGCCTCCGTCACAGTTTTTATCGGTGGAACGACCTCAGAAACGCAGCCAAAACTCAACGCTATTTTGTGCCGGACGGATTCGTGAGGAGTGAGTACGAGAATCGGCTGGCTTGGTTTGTATCGCGATACCATGCGAGGAGTGAACCCTTTTTCGGAAAGCGCGACAATCGCTTTCGCGGACACTACTTGCGCAACAGATGCCACCGAGGCACTGATGGCATCGACCGTTCCGTGCGATGTCCGCTTAAACTTCGCCACTTCTTCTTCATACAGAGCGCTCCCTTCGGTGCGAAGCGCGATGCGGGACATGGTCTCAATGACAAGCACCGGATGGTCTCCAACTGCCGTTTCTCCGGAGAGCATGACCGCATCCGTGCCGTCCAAGATAGCATTCGCCACATCATTTACTTCGGCGCGTGTCGGTACCGGGGAGGTGGTCATCGAATCAAGCATCTGAGTTGCCGTAATGACCGGCTTACCCGCATCAATTGATTTTTTAATAATGGTCTTTTGCACAAGCGGTACATCTTCTTTTGGTATTTCCACCGCCAAGTCGCCGCGCGCCACCATGATACCGTCCGCCGCCTCGATAATGGCATCAATGTTTTTGACAGCTTCTTCTGTTTCTATCTTCGCAATTATGCCCGCATCCGTTCCTTTCTGCCCCAAGAGCGCCCGAAGTTTTTTTACATCATCCGCTGTCTGCACGAAAGAAAGCGCGACAAAGTCTACGCCTTTTTTCACGCCAAGTACGAGATCTTTTTTGTCTTTTTCCGTAAGGGAACCGATGCTCAAATGCGCCCCCGGAACATTGACTCCTCTTCTGCCGCGGATCACGCCGCCATCAACCACTTTGCATCGAATCTCGGTATCGCCGACGGATACGATACGGAGTTTTATCTTTCCGTCATCAAGCAGAATATCCATATCTTTCGACACCTCTTTCGGAAGAGCGTGAAAATTTACATATGCGCGGCGTTCGTCGCCGAGGCATGTTTCAGTGGTAAAAGTAAAATCCGCGCCTTTTTTGAGATGGATCTGCTCGGTACCGAAATCCCCTATTCTGATCTTCGGTCCCATGAGATCCTGAATGATGGCGAGGGGGGTTTTGAGTTTGTCGGAAACGCCCCGGATGGTGTCGATGAGCTTCGCGTGTTCTTCGTGCGTGCCGTGAGAAAAATTCAGCCGTGCGACATTCATACCGGCACGTACCATTCCGATAAGCTCCCGCTCCGATGAAGACGCGCTTCCTATAGTCGCCACTATCTTTGTTTTTTTGATATGCATATCTCACAGTATATACCCCTGTTCCAAAAAGAAAAGAGGCGGCCGAAGCCGCCCCTGACCTTACTCTTGACTCATAAATTTCCGAATGGTATCCGTCATGTCGTCTTTCTGCAAGATGACATTTATAATCGAGAACGTGTCGGAAAGAAAGCTCTCTTTCAGCGCCAAAAGAAGCCCTTCGGGCGTTTCCACACGAAATCCCAAACCGTACTCGGTAAATTTACAAAGCTCTTCAAAATTTCCCGATGGAAGATCGAGATATGGCGCATTCCCCGCGACCGGTCGGAGCATTCCCCACCCCGCATTATTCAACACGATGATAATCATCTTTGAATCATACCGCCGAAGCGAAAGCAGTGAGCCGAGAGACCACATACCCATCGCGCCGTCGCCGACAATAACCAGAGGGCGCTTGCCGAACACCTTCTCAATACCGAGAGCGCCGACCGTAATCCCCATCGCGCCGTACGCGGAAGTATAGTATCCGCCCCTTGCAGCGACGGGAATCGTCATTGCATTCCCGATGTCGGCAACAACCGGCGTATCCGAATGGAATTGAAGCTCATTATGAACCACGGGCGCAAGATCCGAAAACCGTATCGGAAGACATCCGGAGAATTCTGAAAAATATCGGTCTCGTTCGGCGTACATCCAAGACATGAACGAACGTACCGGCGGTCTTGCGTCTCCATGGCTCGCACTGAGGATACCCTCAAGAAACGTACGGATGCCGTTCAGTGAAGAAAATTGCAGACATCTTTTTTCCACGTAGACCCGTAAAGACGCTGTGTTTATGTTCACTGTTGATTCCGGCAGTTGCGGTTCGCGAAGCCCGTAGGTCATATCGCAGTCCATCGCGCTGATACGAATAAGACAGTCGGATGTTTCAACGATGTGCTGCACATCCGGCGGATAGCTCGCCTGCGCCGCATACATGCCGACAAAATACTCATCATCAGGAGGGCATGCGCCGAAACCCTTGCAGGTCGAAACAATCGGAATACCGTAATTTTGCGCCAATCGCCGTACCAGCGGAACAAGCCCGAATCTTTCCGCGAATTGCCCGACTAAAATAACCGGACGCTTGGAACTTTCAATACAGTCATTCGCTCTTTTTGCCAATAAGAGCGAATAGAAAGTCTCTTCGCTGCCCGATTCGCATGCTTGCGGCTCAATAAAACCTCCCGCAATCATATTGCACACGTCTTTGGGTAATCCGAGATAGACAGGACAATGCTCTTCGCAAGCGCGGGCAATAAGCCGCTTGATAATATTTTCCGCAGAAGAAAGGTTCGTAATGCTTTTGGCATAATCTTCTCCGCCCAAAAGCAGTTGAAAAACATTCTCCTGAGGCGGTGTCGGCGGCGCATCAAGTTCGTGGTGCAAAATATAATTTTTCCCACGATCAGCAAGCGCGACCTCTCCGCCGATGATCACGAGCGCCGATGCGCCGAGGTTTTTTGTCCCGTCGCAAATTGGGTTGAGCATATTCAAACATCCAACCATGGACGTTGCATAACAAGCGCTCAGTTGTTTCCTCCCGACCAAATCCGCCGCCCAAGCCGCATCTCTTTCATCCGCCATCGGCACATGTTGTATGCCTTCAAAATTTTCAAGAGCATCCGCGAAAGGCAGAATATAATCGCCCGGAACGCCGAATATGTGCGACATTCCGCGTTTGTGCAATTCAGCCAAAAGACAATTCGCAACCGTATAACTACTCATACTTTTTTCCTCGTCTGTCAAAAATCAAACTCTCTCCCCCGACACAATAAAGCCCGCATCAAATTTCTTTTGCGCGAGCTTCAAGAGCTTCGGGGGGAATGACTCAATGGTAGGGCATTTCCCTGTTTTGTCAATTTTTTAACAGGTTCTTATACCATCTCCAATTAAGGTCTTCCATTAAGTCTCGGGAAATTTCGAGACGGGATTTTGAAAAAAATTTGAGGCTTATCGGGATAAGCTGATGATTTTTATCAAAATTCCGACCGAAATTTACAAGACTTGGGTGGAAGAGGTTAGTTGGAGATGGTATTAGACCGCCTCGCGATAAGATGGCAGCCAATCCATGAGCCTTTTGCGGTGTTTATCGATAGACCATTCGTCGTTATTTTGGAAAAGCGCCGGGTACGCAACCTGAAACTGTTTCAACGCCTTAACTGTAGCCCGCGGATAACTCTCCGGGATATTTCGGTTGTAATACTCCAAAAAAACGCCAATGGGCGTGGTTTTTTCGTTAAATTCCTGCTGTTCGCGATTTTTTCCTTTCATGACGTATAGAGTACCATAAATTTTAAAAAAGCACAAGGAATTGACAAAAAACAAAAACACTCCGTTAATGGAGTGTTTTTGTTTTTTTATTCCTTTTTATCCCCTTCCTTAAAGTCCGCATCACGGACGTTGCCGTCTTTCTTTTCTTCCGTCGCAGGCGCACCTTCTGCCGGTTTCGCATCCTGTTCATGTTTTATCATCTCATCGCCGATCTTGGAAAGTTCGCTTGAAAGTTCATCGGTCGCTTTCTTGATTGCATCCTTGTCGGTACTTTCTTTCAGTCCTTTCAACGCCGTAATCTTTCCTTCCACCGCGGTCTTCATTTCTGCCGGGACTTTATCGCCGCCATCGCGCAATGCTTTCTCCGCCGTGTACATGAGCGTCTCCGCCTGATTTTTGATCT
Source organism: uncultured Candidatus Saccharibacteria bacterium (assembly GCA_964428135.1). Classification (GTDB taxonomy): domain Bacteria; phylum Patescibacteriota; class Minisyncoccia; order Phycocordibacterales; family CAIJYI01; genus CAIJYI01. The sequence goes on from CAYRXD010000010.1 coordinate 14,804, forward strand.
CCGTCAGTTCCTGTTTTTTCTTATCCTCCTCCGCGTGCAGTTCAGCATCTTTTTTCATTTTCTCAACGTCTTCTTTTGAGAGCCCCGACGAGCCTTCGATGCGAATGGACTGTTCTTTCCCGGACATTTTTTCTTTCGCCTTCACGGAAAGAATGCCGTTCGCGTCAACATCAAAAGTGACCTCCACCTGCGGCATGCCGCGGTGCGCGGGCGGAATACCGTCGAGAATAAACCGCCCGAGAGATCGATTGTCCGCCGCAAGCGGACGCTCGCCCTGTACGATGTGTATCTCCACGGAGGTCTGATTGTCCGCGGCGGTCGAGAACGTTTGCGAACGCGATGTCGGGATGGTGGTGTTGCGATCGATCAATTTCGTCGCCACGCCGCCGAGCGTTTCGAGTCCGAGCGAAAGCGGTATGACATCAAGCAAGAGCACGTCTTTCACTTCACCCTGAAGAATTCCCGCCTGGATTGCCGCGCCGACCGCCACCACTTCATCGGGATTGATTGTCCGGTTCGGCTCTTTGCCAAAGAAATTCTTGACGGCCGTGATGATAGCCGGCATGCGTGTCTGTCCTCCCACCAAAATAATTTCATCAATCTCGGATACTTTGAACGATGATGCATCAAGCGCGCGCTTCGTAATAGCAATTGACTTGTCGATGTACTGCCCGGCGAGTTCTTCAAGCTTCGCACGGGTCATTTTCAAGAGCAAATGCTTCGGACCGGACGCATCGGAAGTAATGAAGGGAATGTTTATCTCCGCCTCCATCGAAGTCGAAAGTTCATGTTTCGCTTTTTCCGCCGATTCTTTTAAACGCTGGAGCGCAAGCATGTCTTTGGAAACATCAATACCGCTCTCTTTTTTGTACTCATCGGAAATGTAGCGGATGATGTCCTGGTCAATATCCTCTCCGCCCATATGAACGTCGCCATCGGTCGATTTTACTTCAATCACATCATCGCCGACCTCAAGCACCGATACGTCAAATGTTCCCCCGCCAAAGTCATACACCACTATTTTTTCGTTTTTCTTTTTATTGAAACCATACGCAAGCGCTGCAGCGGTCGGCTCGTTGACGATACGGAGTACATTGAAACCCGCGATCTGTCCGGCATTCTTCGTCGCTTGACGCTGGGAGTCGCTGAAGTATGCCGGGACAGTAATAACCGCATCCGTCACCTTTTCGCCAAGCTTCGCTTCCGCATCGGTTTTTAGCTTCTGAAGTACCATGGCGCTGATCTCTTCGGGGCGGAAGAATTTATCGCCCATCTTCACTTTCACCCCCACGCCGTCATCAGCTTTTTCGATTGCAAACGGCACGATGCCTTTATCTTTCTGTACGCCCGGATCATCGAAATTATGCCCGATGAGCCTCTTGATGCCGTAGAGCGTGCTTTGCGGGTTCGTTACCGCCTGCCGCTTTGCGGAGACACCCACGAGGCGCTCGCCGGACTTTGAGGCGGCAATAATAGACGGCGTTGTGCGCGCACCCTCGATATTTTCGATGATTTTCGGCTCGCCTCCTTCGATGATCGCCATCGCCGAGTTCGTTGTCCCAAGATCGATACCAAGTATTTTTGACATAGATTTTTTAGATTAGGCTTATAGTATAATTATTTATTTCTTTTCTTTTGATTAACCGCTAACACACTGAGTGGACTTTTAACGGGCGACGGCTTCTTTTTTAACATCTTTTTCTTTACTACGGTTTCTTTTTCTTTGCGCCCCGGCGGGGAATCGCCCTTGTCGTCGTAAAACTCTTCCCGACGCCACATTCCAAGCACCATTTCATCATTCACATATGCCCGCATCGCCATCGTCAGTACCGCCTTGAGCGTCACTCCTTCAATCTTCGCCTTTTCAAGCGTTTTTTCTTTCAAATCGGCATCGCTCTTAAACACAATCTGTATTTCATGGCAGATGCGCTTCGTCCCGGGACCATCGAGCCCCTTTAATTTTTTCCTGATGTCTTTTGAAAAATCTTCCATATAGCTAATAACTATATTGTAGCTATATAAAAATCCGTGTCAAGAGAGCGCATCTAACATGCTCTTAAAAAATTATATCTTCTTTAGGTTTTGCAGTTTGAGTACAAAATACTTTCCTTTTGGGGTAAAACTTATCTCTCCATAATTTGTACTTCTGTTTCTTATTGAAGCAAGACTAAGCGTGTCTAAACGAGAAAGTAGCGTTGGCGGTATATACGTCGCATAACTTTGGTTTAAATTTGCAATCTCAGTAGCAAATTTACCACCAGTTTTATATATAGCATCATTAGCTTTTCTCAAAGCACTAATATTTTCATCAATAGAAAATAAGTCTTTACTCTCAAGATCCCATTTTTCTTCTTGCGTTAAGTCTTTTTCCACTTCATATTTTAATTCTTTTTGTATTGTTTTTTCTTTTACTTCGTTACGCAGGTTTTCTGTTTTCTCCCGTTCATACGCAAGCCGTTCCCGATCATACGCTCTTTGGCGTTCAAAATGATTTTTGATATAAATCTTGTGTGCCCAGGCATTAAGCTTCGGCAGCCACACAATTGCAATATACGTTGAGACGATGGGGATAAATAAAAACCAGGTAAGATGCGCAAAAATGCTTGACTCAAAATTCGAAACAACGTATTCAATTCGTGGCGCCTTAAACAGCTCGGAGCTTTCCCAAAACAAAATGTAAAAAAACTTCCAGTTCCATATAATAACGAAACCGATAAACGTAAAATAAAAGGGACTGCTTGTCTTCTCTTTAAACCACTCTCCGAAAGATTTGGTTGCTTCGTTCATGTGTTTTTCAATTAGTTTTTTCTTCTCGCACCCATTTTGGCAACATACTTATCAACACCGAGAGGTTGTCTCGTATTTCTTCCAAAACTGCCTTAAAATGCGCATCGTCTTGGTTTTTTAAAAATGCTTTTTGTACCGTCGATAGTTTCGATTTTTTGTTTATTTTCTTATCCATATTCTTTATTCATGCTTCATAATCCCTACTCTCACTTTCGGCGACCTTACAAGAAAGCCGTGCATCATATATCCCTTCTGAATAACCGCCACAATCTTATGGTCGTCTTCCGGTTTCTCTGCGGGGACGCTTTCTATTGAGGTGTGGACGTTCGGGTCGAATGTTTCGCCGATGGGGTTTAGTTGCTTCACGCCGTTCTGTTCCAGAATGCTCACGAGCTGCCCGTAAATATACTCCACGCCGGTGCGCCAGTTCTGGTCTACTTTCTCCCACGCCTCTTTGTTCACAAAAGCCATATCGAAACTGTCCGCCACGGAAAGAATTTCCATGATAAGCTCTTTGTTTGCGAATTTCATGAGGTCAAGACGATTTTTTTCTTCCTCTCTTTTGAGATTGATAAAATCCGCTTTCGCTCTCTGCCACCCTGCCAAATACTCCTCCTTTTCCTGCTGGCATTTCTTGAGCTCCTCGCGCAGTTTCTTTATTTTTTGAGCAGGCAAAAGCCCCTCCCCTTCTTCCTCAAAGACCACATCGTCTTGTTCGATATTTTCGTTTTTTTCGTCGTTCATAGTGTTGGTATTATAAACAAAAAAGATGCTTTTGTAAAAGCATCTTTTTTGATACAGGTTTTTTATCGTTTAGACCACTGTGCAGCCTTGCGGGCTTTCTTCAATCCGAACTTACGGCGCTCTTTGGCGCGAGGGTCGCGTTTCAAGAGTCCTTCTTTTTTGAGGCGTTTTCGGAGTTCAACATCATACCCGATGAGCGCTCGGGAAATGCCGTGGCGCACCGCTTCCGCTTGAGAGTGGATACCGCCGCCTTTTGCGACGACAGAAACGGTAAATTTCTGCTGGATCTTCGCTTTTACAAACGGCTCGTTGAGGAGCGCCTGCATCTCCGCGGTCGGAAAGTAGACGACGTATTCCTTGCCGTTCACGACAATCTCGTTTTCTTTCGACGGAGTGATCCGGACCGAAGCGGTGGAGGTCTTACGGCGCCCAACGGCTCCCGTGAACTTATCTGTTTTTTTGGTTTCTGACTTTAACATACAAAAATTATAGTAAAATTATTCTGCAATGGTAAGATTTTTCATTCGGATCGCGCGCAAGCGGTTACTCGGGATCATTCCATAAATGGCTTTCGCAAAAATATCGCGGTATCCATGGCGAGCAATAACGTCCTTTGCTTTCTGCATTTTGAGACCTCCGGGGTATCCGGAGTAACGCGCATAAGTTTTCTGCGCCATTCGCGCCTGGTTCACATCTGCTTTTGAAGCATTAACGATACTTACCTTCACTCCGGTAATTTTATTGCGCTCAAAGGTGGGGGCATGCTTCCCCATAAGAAACATGGCGGCAAGAGAGGCAACTCTTCCGATTCTCTGCCCTTCGGCGTCGATGACATGCGTTTTAACTGGTGTGTCCTTTTTCATAATAGTATATAAAAACTTGCTCTTACTGAACAAACTCAATAACTGCCATCTCACTCGCATCACCCTTGCGCTCTCCAAGCTTGATGATCCGCGTGTACCCCCCCTTCCGATCAGCGTATGACGGCGCGATCTCATCGACAAGCGTCTTCGCCGCTTCTTTGACACCGCCAAGTTTCATCACGGCATTGCGGCGCGATGAAAGCGTTGCGCTTCGCGCGCCGGTTACGAGTTTCTCGATGAACGGGCGAAGCTCTTTTGCTTTCGCCTCGGTGGTCTTGATCTTTCGGTCGCGGATCAGAGACACGGCTAAGCCGGAAAGGAGCGCTCGACGTACCTTTCTTTCTCTTCCGAATTTTCTGTTTGTATCGTGATGGCGCATGGAATTATTGTCGAAGCGATAAACCTTTGTCTTGTAAAATCTTTTTAATCTCCTGAATCCCTTTCTCCCCAAGGCCGTCAACATCAAGAAGATCTTCTTCTTTCTTTCGAACCAGCCCTCCGAGGGTGCGGATATTTGAAGTGTTGAGAGCATTCGCGGTGCGAGTTGTGAGGTTGAGTGTTTCAATCCGCGTTTTCAAAAGCTCAGGGTCAATCTCTTCTTTCTTTGGAGCCTCTTTTGCAAAAGCTGTTTTTTCGGTCTCAGTCTCGGCAAGCGTCAATTCTTCTTTAAAACCAACTATCGCTTGAAGCTGGCGAATCATGATAACAATAGCCTTTTCAAGAGCGGACCGAGGCGAAAGAGAACCGTCAGTTTCCACAAATACGCGCAAACGGTTATGGTCGGTTCTGTCGCCGACGCGCATGTCCTCAACTTCGTAGTTTACGCGCCTGATGGGTGTAAAAATAGCATCAAGCACAATAGAGCCAACTTCAACTTTTTCTTTCTGGAGCTCTTCGCGGGTAGCATAGCCGAGTCCTTTTTGTACAGTCATACTAACATTAAGAACAGCCCCGCCGCCGGTGACCTCAGCAAGATATTGGTCGGAGTTTAAAACTTCTATTTGCCCCGGAGTTTTTATATCGCCGGCGGTAACGGTCTTCGCGCCTTTTATTGAAAGTGTTATTTCCTGAGGCTCATCGCCAGTCATACGAAAACGAACCTTTTTTAAGTTCAAGAGGAGCATGATAACATCTTCTTTTACCCCCTCCACGGAAGAAAACTCATGGCTCACGCCGTCAATCTTAACGGAAGTGATAGCCGCACCAGGAAGAGAAGAAAGGAGGATCCGGCGAAGCGAGTTTCCAAGGGTATGACCATAGCCGGGATATAATCCGTCTATTTCAAACACACCCGTGAACTCGTTCTCGTCCACGACTCTTGGCTTCGATGGCAATAAAATATCTGTTTCGAGCATAGAATAGATTTAATAAGGATACGTATAAAGATATATTTTTAAATTATACATGAATTTTTATATTTTGCAAACATATTGCTCCGCACGTTTAAAATGACAGTTCAAGAAAAGGAGTCGACGATTAGGAAACTTATCGGCTGTAAAATTCAATGACAGAGGTCAAGTTGTATTCAGAGCTTCCTTTATCAAGAACCGGCTTCCCGCGCACTTCCGCTTCATTCTTTTTGGCGTCAAAATTGATCCACAAAGGAATAGCGGCTTTCGCGGTCTTTTCAGCGATATGCGCAAAAAAACCGTTCGCAAGGGATCCCGATCGTACGGCAAGAATATCGCCGACATTGACATTATAGGAAGGTACGGTTACTCTCCGTCCATTCACAAGGATGTGCCCATGAGCGACGATCTGACGCGACTCGGAGCGAGACTTCGCAAAACCGAGGCGATACACAATGGAGTCAAGGCGGCGTTCAAGCCCTTCAAAAAGATTTTCGGATGGGTTGCCCGGCAACGCAGAAGCGCGCTTCACGTAATTCGCAAACTGCTTCTCGGAAACACGGTACACATTTCGAACCTTCTGTTTTTCTCGAAGCTGCAATCCGAACTCAGTCACCGTACTTCGGTGCTTTCTTTCAGAGTCTCTCTTCCCGGGAGCATACGGCTTTCGTTCAAAAGCGCATTTCGGCGTAAAACACCGGTCTCCTTTCAAAAAGAGTTTTTCTCCCGCTCGTCTGCAAATTTTACATTTTGAATCAGTCATATTTTCGTGTCGTACCACAAGGGTACTTCCAATTTTATACTCCCTGCGGTCGTTAAAATTTAGGTCGCTCGCGCTGCCCGCTGGCGCAAAAAATACATTACAATACTATACTCGTCTGGGTTTCTTCGGTTTTGGTCCATTGTGAGGCACCGGAGTAACGTCTTTGATACCGACTACATCTATCCCTTTTGAGGTAAACCCCCGGACGGTAGCTTCACGCCCTGAGCCAACTCCTTTGATAACAACGCTGATTTCTTTCATACCCATCGCTTGAGCCTTTTCACCAAGGAGCTCGCCGACCTTCGCCGCTGCGAATGGCGTTCCTTTCTTCGCTCCGCGGAAGCCGAGCATACCCGACGATGACCAGGCAAGGGCGTTCCCTGTAGCATCAGCCAAGAGTACCTTGGTGTTGTTGTAGGTCGATTCAACGTAGAGGGTTCCGAGAGAGACTTTCTTTCGGGGTACGCGACTCAATGATCGCGGTTTCCCCGTTCCTCCTTCGCCGCCTTTTTTAACTATTCGTTTTTTTCCCATTGTGTTGTTTAGCTGTTATGTTTTTTCAGTCTTCCTTCGCCCTGATCCCATGGTCTTTCTGACATTGCCTCTGACAGTGCGGGAGTTCGTCTTCGTTCGTTGTCCGCGAGCCGGCAATCTTCTGGCGTGCCGCGTGCCTCGATAGCTCTTAATATCCTTAAGGCGTTTAACGTTTGAAGCAATGGTTCGTTTCAAATCACCTTCAACCTTCATCGCCTCAATCTCTTTTCGGATCACCGCTTCTTCTTCCGGAGAAATATCTTTTGGCTTCGTACCAAACAGGACCCCGGCTCTGCCAAGGATTTTCTGCGCCGATGTTCTCCCCACTCCGTAGATTGAGGTAAGTCCGACTTCAAGCCGCTTGTTTTCCGGTATGGTGATTCCTAAGATACGCATCTTTTTGTCTTAATTATTGATTAGCCTTGTCTTTGTTTATGACGAGGGTTGCTGCAAATAACATACACTCGACCGCCTCGATTAACGGTCTTGCATTTCGGGCAAATCTTTTTTACTGCAGCTCTGACTCTCATTTTTTCATGTCACTCGCGCGGCTCGCTACTAGTGCGAAAACCTACGGTTTTCGGACTTTCCCTTGCGCCGCAGGCGCACATTTTACGATCTTTTAATAATTCGCCCTTTTCCCCCATAAGGGTCGAGTGTAACCGCTACTCTGTCCCCCACCAGAACTTTGATCCTATGCATCCGCATCTTTCCGGACAGGTAGGCAAGCAAAATGGCGGGCTTCTCTTCGGTATGACCGTCGAGCTGTACGCGGAATAATGTATTTGGTAATGCTTCGCTCACAGTACCATAAACGCTTTCAACTTTCTCTTTTACATTCTCTTTTTTTTGCATCATGCGTAAGTTTCACTATGCTAGCATATTTACTTTATAAGAGTCAAGCACTGGAGACATTTTTTCGTCTTTTTGCAAAAAATGCCCCCAATTGACAAGTATGAGACACAAAAAACTATTGGCTTTCTTCGACAATCTCCACGCGGATTTTCGCAGGATTGCTCGGGAATTTCGTTTTCCAGAAAGGGTGGATTTCGGCAGTTGCTTTCTTTACCCCGCGTACGCCTGCAAAAATGCTCATATAATCGGATTTTTTTGCGCCTGCAAGCTTGCTCTGCAATATCGAAGTATCTATCTGCCACACGGCATGCGCATTGCCCGAAAGGATGAAAGGCATCGTATCGCCTTCTTTGGGGGTTGCCGGGTCTTTCAGTGAAAAACTAAGACTTTCAAGATTGCTCACAAGCACCGCATCTCCTTCGGACGTTTCGACCGGCGCAGCCGCTCCTGCAATAATAGCATTGGAAAGTTCGGTTGTATCAAAGAAAGCGGCGGTGATGTCTCCTTTGAGGATGAATTTCACCGTTTTGCTGTCTGCATTCGCCGTACCGGCGGCGTTGTCCGTCTGATCTGCAAAACTGTAAAAAACCGCCTCTTTGTAAAGAACCGTATTTTTCGGCTTTTGCGCGAGCGCATCTGCAAGAAGCTTGTCTTTAAGCGTGCCTAGAAGCGTCGCTCTTGCGGTTTGGACATCAGCATCTGACACAACCTTCGTAAGCCCCGAAAAACCCCCCGTCATGGGCGTTTTTGAACGTGCATAGAATTTATCATATCGAGGCGACCCCTTGAATCCCGGGACGGTAAAGTCCGCAAGGTCGATATTATACTCTGCGCCGGGCACATCCGCGTATACTGTTACCTCAAGCGATCCCGGTGTTGTTTTGCCGCTTACGGTTTTCTGCCCCGGCACTTCGACCGACTCGTTTATGCGATATATTTTGCCGTCAGTCGTCTGAAAACGGGTATTTTTTACTAAACGCTGAGATCGAGAATCGAAGTCATTGAATATCACAATCTTTCCGGAAGCCTTCGTGCTGACGTTTTTCTCCCCCGTTGCGGTAAGTTCCGTCGATTCTTCGCCGGAAAGGGTCATAAGGTGAAGCGGTACCGTACTCGTGGCATTTCCTCCGGCGACAAACCCCTGATTCAATAAAGCTACATCTGCTGATTTCGGGGTAACGGATACTACGGCATCGTAAAAGAAGATGCCGTAAAAGAACGCCCCGAGACCGCCGATCGTCGCCAAGAACAAGAGGATCTGTCCAATCAGCTTTTTCCCTCCATTCCTTTTACTGTTACTGAATTCATCGGAAAAACTCTCCCGATCTTTATTGTGCTGCTTCATTTTTTCAAAAATAGGAGATGAATCAATGGGTGCAAATGATGGGGCGCCGCCTGAATCGCCGTTTTCTGTGCTCTCTTCTTTTTTTGTCGGACGTTCGCGCGGTACCTCAAGAGACTCTTCTATCACCTGAGGACGCGAGCGCGGACGAGGAAGCGGTTTCAGTACCTCCTGAGATTGTGGCATACCCGCCGCTACCACTTCTTCTTTATTCTTTTTTGTTACAACATCTTGCATGATTTGTTTTACCATAAGCGTTAAAATATAATTAGCTTTTCATTTTTTATTCTGTAAGTTTGGATAAAAATATCGCCTCAGTCATTAAAAACGGGTCGCGATCGACACCAGACGCGGTTTCACAAAAAGAAGAGAGGAACGCCGCATCCAGAGGTCTGACCACAAACGATTTGTCGGCAAGGATGAGTTTGTGTGATTCATGATCCTGTATGTTTTCCATAAACCACTGCGATACGTCAGCATCGGCGGTAAAAAACAGGTCGTGCGGCAAGAAAGAGTCTATTTTTGCTACCTCCTCAAGCGAGCCTTGAAACGCCGAGAGCCATTCCTCGCGCGCTTCATCCAATACCTTCTTGACCTTTTGCTGCTGTTCCGGATGCAAAGCGCTTTCCTTCGACATGGCAAAGAAGGAAAGCGCCTCGGCGTAAGAAGCACCAAGACCGGAAGCTATCTTGCGCAAAAGAGCATTTTTTCCGAGCGGGAATGTTCGGGTCTCTTGAAGCACGTTGTCCCGAATGAGAGAAACATCGGTCACTTCCCCGCTAATATCCACAAAAAAGAAGCTTTTTTGCTGTGCGAATATATCGCGAATAACCGCGAAGGAGACAAAAGAGAATGAATGCGCAGAAATATTACGATTGTGAAAAAGCCCGGAGATTTTCTTCGATACTGCGGTGGCTATGTTTTGCGGAGCGATGCTCACGTACGTGGATGTCTGTATCGCGGACGCCGTCTTCCCTTTCGGTACGGCGGTCTCGTAGCCGTTCAATTTCACCTGTATCGTCTCTGTCTCAAGAACGATCGCATCCTTTCCAAGCTTCTGCATTTCAAATTCCTGAAAATCCTGAACTTCTTTTTTTTGAATATCGCGCAGCACTTCGTCGGTGATAACGGTCGGCTCGGGAAAGTTCCTTCTGGAGATGCGCGTTTGCGACGCATACCAGGGCGAAGCGAAAAACACAGAGAACATCTGCCCGCTGTTTGGAGGCAGCGAGAAATGCAGAAGCGCGCCCCCTGCCCCGAGCAGAGCGTCGAGCATGGAAGAAACAAAGCGGTCAAACTTAAGATTTTCCTGAAAGACCATGTGCTCGCGCGCCGTGAAAATGACTTTCGGCTTGCTCCCCGGCGAAAGCAGAGCGACAGCCACGCCGACACTGGCGCTGCCCACGTCGAACATGACGGCTAATTTCGGATTTTTGGATGAAAACAGACCCATAACAAGTAATAAGTAATAAGATTATACCACATATTACAAGCGGTCCCCTGTGAATAAACACGACGTGGTTGAAATACTTGAATTTTTTGATAAGGTGAATGTGACATTGGTCATTGAAACTACAAAATGAGGAGGAAAAGAAAATGATAGATACAGACAGCGTCCTCCGGCTTGTTGACGACCTTGAATGGTTCACGGCACCCGGCATTGCCAATCTTTGGCGCATCGTCGCTAAAGGAATCCGCGACCACGAAAGCGGAGAAACGGTTAAAGGTTTTCTTGAGGGGCACTTGCACAGCGGCGGCAGGATTTGCAGCTATCAGCAGCAATATTTCCCTTACGGGATGGATTTGAGTCAGGTGAGCGGCTGGCCGGTGGAACATAAACGTGCCGGAACAGGCATATTGCACGCCGGACCCGCTTTCGACTCTGAAAACATCGAAACGAGAATTCGCTGGCAGTACGAGAGAATGATAAAAGTCGGCACAAGAGAATGCTGGCTTCTCTCAGACACCGTACCGCACATTGGTCTTCGAGACATTGAGCCCCATCTTCGATTAAGAGAGGAATACAAAGACATCATTCATACCCAAGTCGGCTGTTACTTTTTGCATGGATTCAAAGACTTTAAGACGGATGCCAATCGTCTGGATGTCGGCATTGAAGCCCTGAAGCTCGGCGCGGACTTTATCGCCGACTTACCCGACAGAGACAAAGCACATACGGTCGGATTTAAGGGGCACGTCACAACCATACTTCATCTCGCTTATGAGTACGGGAAATGGGTGCAGTTCCATGCCGATGAAAAAAGGACGAACACCCAGCATGACACATTCCAGATAATCGAATGCATCGACGCGCTCCCGGTAGAAAAACGAGAGTACTTTACCACCCCCGATCCGGTCACAAAAAGACCGCGTGTGTGGGTCGTCCACGTGCTGTCGCCTTCATGCTACCCGCCGGAGAAATTCAGCCGTTTAGTACAACTGCTTGTGCATTACAATATCGGCGTTATCTGCTGTCCTTCCGCCAGTATTTCAGATCGGGCTCTTCGTACGGAATACGCCCCCATCCATAACGGCATCGCAAGGGTTACGGAAATGCTCTCTGCCGGAGTGTACGTCGTACTCGGCTCCGATAATCTCAATGACCTGTTTATGCCGCTTGGTATCGGACTGGTGCTTTGGGAAGCCGCCCGCCTTGCGGATGACGTGCGCGAATATTCGCTTCGGATATTGGCAAAATTAAGCATGGGGATGAAGCTCGATGAAGCGGACCGAGCATCTCTCGCAAGAAGCCTGGAACAAACGCGCCTTGCATGCATGCTGCACAAGAAAGACCTGGAACAGATCGCGAACAAAAAACCGCTTTTTGATTTTTGATCGCCGTCAAGGTTTCGCCTCGCAAAAAAACACAATCCCGCCGCGCAAAACGGCGGGATTTTTTCCCCTTGCCTCCAACCCCAACCCATGCTACGCTACCGACGCTACCGAAAGCTCAG
>CAYRXD010000011.1:0-25215 GCA_964428135.1 uncultured Candidatus Saccharibacteria bacterium
GACGAAAAATCCTCCGGCGAGGATAACCGCCGCGGCAAGCAAGACGCTTATTTTGAGTGTGTTTGACATGGGAGCATCATACCACAAGGACGGTGATAAAGCAAGAGGAAGTCCGCCTTGCCGTAACCGCATGTTTATCTTATTGTTAGAGTATGGAAAATATCAAAAAAACTGCAAAAAAGACTATTGTCGTTACCGGCGGGGCGGGGTTCATCGGCACGCATCTTGTTCGGAAGCTGAAAGAGAATCCGGATTATCGCGTACTCTCGCTCGATAATTATTTCACCGGAACAAAAGAAAACCATGTCGCAGGAGTCGAATATATCGAAGGTCATACGAAGGATATTGAAAAACTCATCACGGAGACGGTGGACACCGTCTATCATCTGGGCGAATATGCCCGTACGGAAGCGAGTTTTGACGATGTCCCGCTGGTCTTTGAAATGAACACTCTCGGCACGCTTGCCGTACTTGAATTCTGTCGGAAATACAAAGAATCAAAACCAAAACTTATCTACGCCGGTTCCAGTACAAAGTTTGCCGATGGCGGTCTCGGACGCGATCAGAGCCCTTATGCTTGGACAAAAGCATCTAACACCGAGCTCGTGAGAAACTACAGCGAGTGGTTTGGTTTCCCTTACGCCATTACGTATTTTTATAACGTCTACGGCCCCGGAGAACGAGCCGGCGCTCACGGGACGCTGATAGAGATCTTCCGAAGGAAATATCTCGCGGGCGAAAAACTCACCGTCCGCCTTCCGGGAACGCAAGCCAGGAACTTCACTCATGTTCATGACATTGTGCGCGGGCTGATTTTCGTTGGAGAAAAAGGTTCCGGAGACGAATACGGAGTTGGAAACGAAGAAGCGTATTCTGTTCTTGATATTGCGAAAATGTTCGGTGCACCGATCGAGATGCTTCCGGAAAGAAGAGGAAATCGGACGGCGGGAAAAATCGACCCCTCGCGCATGAAAAACGAGTTCGGATGGAAAGCTGAAAAAAGCATTAAAGATTATATCGGCGAAATTGTCGCCGCAAAGAAAAATAATGTCGGGAATGCCTAAAAAAATTCTCATTTTCTCGCTCGCCTACTACCCAAAACATGTCGGCGGAGCGGAAGTTGCCATCAAAGAGATAACCGACCGGATATCGCCGTCGGAAATCGAATTTCACATGGTCACGCTCCGCTTTGATAAAATGCTTCCGAAGATCGAAAAGATCGGCAACGTTTTAGTGCATCGCATCGGGTGGACGCGAACAAACCCCTCAATGGAGGAGCTCATTAGATTTCCAATGTATCTTGTGAAAGTTTTGTATCCGCCGCTCGCATTTCTCAAAGCTATTCTTTTGTATCGGCAATATCGTTATGACGCGTTTTGGGCGATGATGTCGTACACGGGTTTTCCTATTGTATTTTTTCGGATGTTTTATAAAAAAATACCTTATATCTTAACGCTGCAGGAAGGAGATCCTTTCTCTCAAGTGCGCGATCGCTTGAGGATACGAATGTTCGGAATGTTCTATTCAATGGTTTTTCGGCAAGCGTCCTTCGTACAAGCAATATCAAGCTATCTGGCTCAATACGCGCGAGACATGGACTTCCAAGGTCCGCTTGAAGTGATCCCAAATGCCGTCGATACAAAACATTTTTCACAAATATATCCGCAAATCGAACTCGATGCGCTGAAGGGAAAACTCGGAAAAAAAGAGGGTGACACGTTCCTTATCACCACATCGCGCCTCGTACAGAAAAATGCTGTCGATGATGTGATAAAAGCGCTCGCACTGCTTCCAGAAAACGTGAAATTTGCGATACTTGGCATCGGACCTGATGAAAAAGCGCTCCGCTCGCTCGCAGAGGAAAAAGGTGTCGAAAAGCGCGTACTATTTTTGGGGCAGATCGACCACAAAGAAATGACGAAATACCTGAAAGCCTGCGATATTTTCATTCGTCCCTCGCTCTCCGAAGGCATGGGCAACTCGTTTGTGGAAGCGTTCGTGGCGGGATTGCCGGTAATCGCCACGCAAGAAGGAGGCATCGCTGATTTTTTGTTCGACCCGGAACGAAACCCCGATAAACCTTCCACGGGTCGCGCCGTAAACCCCCGCGACCCCGAAGGAATCGCTCACGCAGTAAACCTTTTCCTCGATGATCCGGCAAAAACCGCCGAGATTGTCTCCAATGCCCGGAAACTTGCTTTCGAAAAATACGACTGGAACATTATCGCCCGCGATATAGGGAAGAAAGTTTTTGCAAAACTTTTTTCATAATATTGACAATATTGTATTGTATGTAGTATACTGAAATCAGCATTCGGCGACCTAAGAATTTTCACCAACCATTACTGACGGAGGTCCAAAATGGACATGCATATACCCTACTCCTTACCGATCAAAGTCGGCGATTATCTGGGCGGCTTCACGAACCAAGTCATCGCTGAAATCGGCGAAGGAGTTACCCGAGAAAAAACAGAAACTGCGCTCGTTCCGGTACGGTTCGAAAGCGGACTCTATGCGATCATCTACTGTTTCGGTCCGGCATGCGTGACGTTTTTTCAAGAGAAGCTGCGAGCTATGCCGGTTATTTTTGAATCCGACAATAAAACGCAATGGTACGCGAGTCTGCACCGACCGAATAGTTCAGAAACCCTTGTCGTTTTTGCCGAAGATCCGTGCAATAACAATACGGAAGGCGATCCATGGCAGCTTTTTATTTCGCCAACATACCATTGATGCCCACCTTTTACTACGCGTCCGGCAACACAGCCGGACGTTTTTCTTTTCCTTTTTCTTTTCTCTCTTGGTAGAGGGGGGCTTTTTGTGATATAATTTCTTCCATACTAATAACATCAATACGTTTTTATGGAACAAGAAAAAACGCAAGAAAAAATACTTGCAGCGGAAAATGCCAAACATGAGGAAAAACAAGAAAGCTCTCATATTCCGGCTCCCGCGCCGCGGCCGTTGCTTTCCGTGCCTGTCGCCATTCTCGCCGCAGGAGTCCTTATTGCCGGCGCGATCCTTGCGAACGGCGGAGGAGGAAGCGCCCCCGCCAAACAACCCGGTACTCCTGCGTCAATGCTCAAAAAAGGCACTATTGCCGAAGAGGTCGGCTTGAAGAAAAAAGCTTTCGCGGAGTGTCTCGCAAGCGGAAAGTATAAAGAAGCCATTGAAGCGCAGTACCAGGGCGGCATCAAAGCAGGGGTTCAGGGGACGCCGTTCAGTATTATTCTCGCAAAAAGCGGCGAAATGTATCCGATCAACGGCGCGCAGCAGTTCGAGTCCGTTAAACAAACAATCGAATCCGCACTGAAAGGAGAGCCGGGGACAAAAGACATTACTCTTGATCCCGTCACCGAAAAAGACCACATTTACGGAAACCCGGCAGCAGACCTGCTTCTCGTAGAATACTCCGATCTCGAATGTCCGTTCTGTAAGCGCTTCCACGAGACCATGACGCAAGTAATGAAGGAATATGGCGACACCGGAAAAGTCGCGTGGGTCTATCGCCACTTCCCCCTTGATTCCATTCACTCGAAAGCGCGCCATGAAGCGGAAGCGACCGAATGCGCCGGCGAGCTTGGCGGCAAGGACAAATTCTTTGAGTACTTAAACAAACTTATGGAAATCACGCCGTCGAACAATCAGCTTGACCCGAACTTGCTGTAAACATTCGAGGAGAAAAATACTCTGACAGTCCGTCAGAGTATTTTTTTAAAATCTAAAATCTGCTAACTCTAGCATATACTAGAGTTAGCAGATTTTACTTTTGCCCCCTTTTATTTTTTATTTTCATATTATTACTCAAGCCCGAGCGCTTCTTTCACTTCCTGCGGCGGTTCCCATGGCGGGTCGAAAGTAATCTCCACGCGCACATCGCCCGAGTTCTGTAATTTCCCTACCGCCTTCTCCACGCTCTGGATAAGCTCGTCCGCAAAGGGGCAAAAGGGGGAAGTGAGCGTCATGAGTACTTCTACGCCGTCATCGTCGATTTTTACACCGCGTATCAAACCAAGCGAAACAATATCAAGCCCGAGCTCCGGGTCTTTGACAGTCTTCAATTTTTCGGTGATGATAGTTTTGTCCAACATGTTATTCAAAGTTTTTAAACCCTTTTTGAGAAATCTCCGTTGCGAGTTCCGGTCCGCCGGAACGCACCAGTTGCCCATCTTTCATGATGTGCACATGGTCCGGGGTTATTTTTTCTAAAATTTTTCCGTAATGAGTAATAAGCAAAAAGCCCGTTCCTTTTTCACGAAGACTTCTTATGGTACGAAAAATCGTGTCGAGCGCGTCTATATCGACGCCGGAGTCGGGTTCATCAAGAAAAGCGAATTTCGGTTCAAAGAACGCCATTTGAAACGCTTCGCTCTGTTTTTTCTCTCCGCCGGAGAGACCTGCATTCACGCTCCGCTTCAAAAAACCGGAAGGTAGCCCGTAACTCGCGGCTTTTTCGCCAAGATATTTATGAAATTCAAGCACCGTCATTTCCGAGCCAGCCATTTCTTTGTGTGCCCGGTAGAGAAAATTTGTAAACGACACACCGTCGATCTCCGGCACGTGCTGGAGCGAAAGAAAAAGTCCCTTCTTCGCTTTTTTATCCGTCGAAAGGAACGCTATATCTTCACCGTCAAGGAAAATACCGCCAGCGGTGATCTTGTATTTCGGGTGTCCGAATATCGCATTTACCAGAGAACTCTTCCCGCTTCCGTTCGCCCCCATAAGCACATGGATTTCACCGGATGCAATACGAAAAGAGGCGTTTTCCACGACCTGTTTCTCTTCGGCTTTTATTGAGAGATTTTTTACTTCAAAAAGAGACATGATATTAAATGGTGCCTAACGGGTTTTCTCCCACCCATCGGCGAAGCGTATTCGCCGCCAAAAGCGCGCATTTTTCGCGCGATGGTCCGATTGTGATACCGAGCAAAGAATATATTTCTTCCTGAGAAATCAACGCAAAATCCTCCATGCGAGTTCCGATAATCCGCTCCAAAAGCATATCGGTCGCCGCCTGGCTTATAGCACAGCCTTCGCCGTCGAAGCTCGCTTCCGCGATCTTTCCATCGTCGTCAAATTTGAGAAAAACCAAGAGTGAATCGCCGCATGAGGCGTTAACTCCCCCTTCGCGCATATCGTAGACTTCCGGCACCTTTTTGTGCCGGGGATGATGATACCGATCTAAAATGTTCTGCTTATACAACTCTTCGTCCATGTGAAGAAAATACCACAAGAAACGAAAAAATGCAAATTTTGTTGTCTATTGCATAACCTCAATCCGGAGCGTGAAGGTTTGATGTTTGCCGCCTATTCTGACTGGAATTGCATACTCCCCTATTTCTTTGATCGGCTTTTCAAATTCAATATATTCCAGAGGAATGACGAGTCCGTTCTCTTTGAGCTTCGCGAGTATCTCTTCTTTGCGTATTGCGGCAAACAGGTGCCCTTTTTCATTCGCCTTCCCTTCCAGGACGATGGATGTTTCCGTAAGCGCTTTCAAATTTTTGAAGAGCAGGTCTTCGTTTATTTTTTTCATCTGCTCCGTCTCGTCCTTCATCCTCGCCACGCGGAGGGCGGTATCCTTCGTCGCAGGTTCGGCAAGGTTCTTCGGAAAGAGGAAGTTCCGCGCATAGCCATCTGAAACTTCTTTGACGTCATTCTTCCGCCCAATCTTTGGTACGTCTTTGAGGAAGAGTACTTTCATGGTTGTTATTCTTTTTTAAAATTTTTAAGGACTTCGATCGCCTTTTCGAGCTGGGCATCGTATTTCTTCTCTATATCTTCTTTGGTCACTTTCACGGCAAAATCCGGGTCAAGACCGTTCTCGTTGATGGATTTGCCGTTTGGCGTGAGCCACCGAGCAATAGTGACTTTCAGAAAAGTTTTCTCGGTTACCGGCACGACTTCCTGTACGGAACCTTTTCCGAATGTCTTTTCTCCCACAAGTTTTGCAACGCCATGCTCAGAAAGCGCGCCAGCCAATATCTCGGAAGCGGAAGCGCTGCCGCCGTCCACAAGGATAACAAACTTGAGGTTTTTATTAAAGATGTTGTACCCGCGGCTGCGATGCGATGACCCTTCGCCTTTATCGCCGAAGTCTTCTTTTACCACGATCGCCCCCGGAGGAAGGAACCAGCTTGCCATATCAACCGCCGCATCGAGATACCCGCCCGGATTTCCGCGAAGATCAAGGAGGAGCTTGTCGTCTCCCGAAGCGACAAACTCGCGCAAAGCGTTCCGGAACAGGGTCGGCGAATTTGCCGTAAAGCTGAAGAGCCGAATGACAAAAATGCCATCGCTCCTCTTTTCCGTCTCAATGGTCGGGATCTCGATCGCTGCCCGAATGACGCTTATTTCAAGCGGCTGATTCTCGTCTTCCCGAAAGAGCGTCAATTTTACGGTTGTGCCCCCTGTGCCTCTGATGAGCATCACAGCCTCATCGGTATCCAAATCAGTGGTGACTTTGTCGTCAATCTTGAGAATCTTGTCTCCGGCGCGCACGCCCGCTTTTTCCGCAGGAGAACCCTTGAGCGGCGCAATAACGGTCAATATATCTTCCCGTTTTCCGATCTCCATACCCACTCCCTCAAAATTACCGCTGATGTCGCTCTGGAACAGCTCCGCCTGAGTGGGCGGGAAAAATGTGGTATACGGGTCGCCAAAAGCGGCAGTCAGTCCGGCAATGGCTCCATACACCTTTTCCTGATCCGTGGTCTTTTTTGGAAAAATGTACTTCTCATTTAAGATGTTCCATGCCGTCCAGAATTCAGAAAAATCAGCTTCAGAGACGGCACCGCCATCTTCTTTGTTCGCAATACCAAACACTTGCTCGCTTGCCGGACGAGCACTCAAACCGAACATCGCTCCCAAGAAAAACGCTCCCCCGAGCGCAAAAAGCATCGCAAGAGCGAGAAGTATCCTTTTTTTGTATGCCCGATAATCCATATGAAAGGATTATCTCAAAAATAACGGTTACGGTCAATTTTTTGTTCATCCCCTGTTCAAAAACCCGTCATCAACATTTCATTTGTTCTTGCAAGGAATAATGAGCTTGAACTTCCCAGTCTGCGGATCGTGCGGGATGATGTCTGCTTCTTGGACAGCAAACACGACCGCATCGGAAAGTTTTTTTTCGTCCAAGATCTCTTTCATTCGCGCTTTAATCCCCCCGAGCGCCGCTTCCCGATCGACTTCCGGGTCAAGGATGACTTTCATGACCAAGGCATGTCTTCCTGTCTGTATGAACTGAAACTTTTTAAGTCCGGGAACGAAAAATTCAACCAAAAGAATGGGGTGTAAATAATCAGAAGTGCCGTCCAGTCTTTCAAACCACAAGAAATCTTCCGCCCGTCCCGCGATAGTACTGATCCGAGGAAACGGCGAACCGCACGGACATGGCTTGGAAATGACAGAAATCTCGTCGTTCATTTTGTACCGAATAAGCGGCTCGGTATAATTATAGAGGTTCGTCAGCACCAGGTTTCCCGAACGTCCTTCCGGTACGGGATCGCCCACTTTTGAGCAAACCTCAAAACAGTGCCAATCGGTAAACAAATGCAAGGAGTGATTCTGTTCGCACTCGGCCCCCATGCAGAGCGATTCGGACGCGGCGTAAAAATTCGTCGGCGGCGTTCCAAAAACATCGGTAATGGTCGCGCGCATTTCCGAAGTCAGCATATCCGCGCTCGTGATGATCCTTTTCGGCGAGATGCGTATGAGACCGCGGCGTTTTTCCTCCGCAAGAAGATTCACCCCCGAAGCGTACCCGGTGAGAACATCGGGATAAAAATCATTCAGCTTCCCGGCTATGTCGCCGAGCGGTTTGTTGATCGACATCGGCAGCGTATCAAAAATAAATTTCGGCGCGTCTTGCACAAGACTCACGCCGGCATAATGCCCATCCGTTGCGCCAATGAAAGCAAGCCGTGTTTTTCTGAAAAAAGATGCCGGACCTTTGGAAACGCGCGCAACAGCGAGTGCCTTCACTTGCGTCCAGTCATCGGATCCGTACACAAACAGCCCCACAACGCCGCTCGAACCGGAAGTGTGGATCACCTGATACCGCCCGAGATATTTTTTATCGCGATTTTTCGGATCTTCTATAAAATTCATAATATATTTTCGTTTCAGCCGCTCGTCGCACACCAGTTCGTCAAAATACTCCATCAATATCTTTTTGTCGATTGTGGGAATATCTTTTTGCGCTACGGAGTCGATGTTGTCCTCAGTGATCCCCTCCGACTTGTAGAGACGGCGATAAAATGTCGAATGCCGCACCGCATGGCGCAGTAATTTTCGAAAACGCATTTCCTGAAGCGCGGCAATATCCTCCGCGCTTAACTTTTCGGCTTTTTTCGCCGAGCGGATTTTGAAGAGAAGTGTAAAAAGTGAAGCGTCCATCGTAAATGATCGTACCGCAGTACGCCGTACTGATCTGCAAAAAAGAGCTTTTTTTTATTTTGATCCAAAGAAACTTTTTATCTTGGAAGCAAGACTATCTGCTTTCTCCTGATCTCGCAGGAGCCGCTCTTGCCGTGCTTTTTCCTCCGCCGCTTTCGTCCGTATCGCACCAAGAGCACGTTCTTCCTCCTCGAGCGAACGGAGCGAAATCGCCGTTGGATCATTTGCCCACACATCCGGAGACTCCTCCGAAGCCTGTTGATGCACTTCTTTTTCCACCTCGTCGGTTGATTTTTCCCAATAATTGAGGGGCTTAAAATCAATGGGTTTCTTTTCCATAAAAATTAAGATTATACTTGGCTGCTAATTTTCTTCATTTTGTTATTAGTATTCACCACCTGCGCCATCCAGACGTTCGTCTATTCTATTCATGTCCCTCGGAAACATGCAGGCTTCGCGTACATTTTTAAGTCCTAAAAGCTGCATGGTTATACGTTCAGCGCCAAAAGCAAAGCCGCCTTCCGGCGGAACGCCATACTTAAACGCTTCCAAAAACATGTTAATTTTATTTGGATCCATTTCCCACAATTTTACATGCTCCATCAATTGATCATATTTATTTATTCTGCGACCGCCCGAGAGCCATTCAAGACCGCGGCACAATAAATCCATTCCTTCGTTAAATTCCGGATTTTCAGGATTCGGATAAACATAAAAAGGCTTTTTGCGCGTTGGGTAACCGTAAACAAACACGAAATCAGAGCCGGTTTCTTTTTTTACAATTTCACACAACTCTCTTTCGTCTTGGGGATTCAAATCTTTTTCTCCTCTCACGTCCCTCTTATTCACTTCAAAAATTTTTTGCTGAACCTCTGAAAGAGAGAGGGTTGGGGTTTTTGCTATCATTGTCGGAAGTTCCGCTTTCAACAGTTTCAACTGTTCGTTATTTTTTTCTTTTACTTTCTCCAGAATAAATTTTACGGTCGCCTCCGCCATATCTTTCACATCTTCCCAAGTATCTATGAATGCCATCTCCGCATCCAATGATACAACTTCAGTCAAGTGCCTGGTGGTTGCGCTCGGTTCGGCGCGAAAAATTTTATTCACGGAAAAAACTCTCTCAAACGCAGTCATCGCAATTTGTTTGTAAAGCTGAGGAGATTGGGAAAGAAATGCTTTTTTGCCGAAATAATCGATCTTAAAAACTTCGCTTCCCCCTTCTGCGACTGACGGCGTGATGCTGGGAGCCTGAAATTCAAAAAACATATTCTGTTTCATAAATTCCCGAAAAGAATCTATGATTGTTTCTTGCACCTTAAACACGGCTTGAATTTTTGGATGACGCAAAACAAGAGCGCGATTATCCAGTTCTGTCGTTAATTCCAAATTATATCCCTCAAGCGACATATCAAAAGGAAGCGGCGCAGCTTCCGATAACACTTCAACACCGGTCACTTCAAGCTCCACATCGCCATTCAACATATCCGTTTTAATGTTTTTTTCCGGACGTTTGTTCACCATTCCTGTAATTTTTAAAACCCACTCAGCCCTGATCTCTTTTGCTTTTTCAATTACCTCAGCTCGATGAGGCAATGCCACGCATTGTACCTTGCCCGTCATATCACGCATGTCAAAAAATACCATTTTACCCTGGTCGCGGCGTACATCTACCCATCCTTTAATTACAATCTCTTTTTCTTTGTATAAGCTGATGTCCTTGATAAAGATTCTTTCCATAATGTGCAATTATAGTATACTTTTCTCAAAAATCAAAATTTTGCAAGTTTTATAATATTGGGGACCCCGTTCCCCATTTGGCTCACCATACCTTGATATGCCGCCACAAGAGTACTTCCGAAAATATAGTCGCTTTGTGACCCTTTTGGGTGGCTTTCAGAACTTGTACCACGAAAAAGTTATGTGACAAATGCAATAGAAACGCTATTTTTTGAAACATTGCGGGAAACAAAAACCCGGCAAAAGCCGGGTCTATATTCGTTTTCTACGATACTAGTATCATGACACGCGAACTAACATATCGTGTAACCGTGTCAGATAGGCAACCGCCTTATCATAGCCCCATGCATGGATGTATCCAACACCCTTTGTAACGTCTTCGTCCTCAAAGAGTTTATCGGTCAGTTTTCGATACGCTACGGTTGTCGGGATAACGTTAGCCCAATCGATATTTATAACGCGTTTTCTCCAACCGATCTTTATCGTGCCAAATTCCGTTTCTACATCAAACCATGGCGGACAATGTTCACAAGGGCAATATTCGTTCGGTAAACTCGTCATTTGAATATCAGTAAAATTGGCCTTTGTGAATATTTCACGGAACTCGCGTTCTTGTTTTTCGTCCATGTGTTTGCGGTTGCACTCGCTGTGATAGTATGTCCAGACATTGAAAAATCCTTCGTCTCCGTCCTTAATCACATAACGATCCGTAATGCCATCGCGCTCGCTGACCCATCCTTTTTCGTTTTTCACGAAATCCTTTTGCCAGTCATGTTCCGGATTGGGATATTTGGGCGACAGATCAATAAAACGATCGTGGCGAATCAGTATATCGCGTTGCATGACGTAAATAGCGCCGTGTTTTTTTTGATAAGCCTTTTTCACATCGCCGAGCGTTTGTCCAACAAATTCGGAAAGAGAAAATGCTTCGGTGGTATGTTTAACGACCGTGTCGTGGCAATTGTGAATATGCCACCTCTTCCCGCAGTACGCGCATTGAAGCTTCGTCGTGGGGATATCATCTCCCATTCCATATGATGTGCAATCATCAGGACGCGAGTATGCGCGGAATTCTTCCATAGTCAGCACATCGGGAAGATTTGGCATCAGTTCTTTGGGAACCGCCTTTCCATTTCCGTTTCGCGCTTTCATGCTATTGCCGCAGGAGTCAAGCCAGTAACGGCCAAAGAGCAGAAAATCATTAAGTCGTTCTTTGCGGCAATATCCGGCCGCGCGGCGTTGAGACAGAAGCTGATTAAGGTCGCGAAGGGAACCAAGTGAATTTTGGATACCTACTTTTGTATCGTACCAGCGGTTACCCCGCCAAGGAACAGTTTTCATGGAAGATCTCCGTGTTACAGTTGAGGTGAATGAAACAATTTTGTGAGTATTTCAAAGACAATACTAAAAAATAGCGTACTACAACAAGTTTTATTTGTCAAATATTTTTGTCCCGCAGTCTAGTCTGTCCGCAAGTTCAACATTCTTCAAAACAGTGCTTCGTCAGGAGCCTTTTTTCTGCGAATGACCCTACGGGGAATCGAACCCCGCTTTCGTCCGTGAAAGGGACGCGTCCTAGCCGATAGACGATAGGGCCTTGCAACTATAGACACAATGTAACATATTTGCCCAAAAAATCAAAAGGTAATCAAAAAAAGAGCCCGTATCGACGGATACGGACTCCATAAAGCCACGAAGGTAAGCCATGAGGAACATCTTTTGCAACAGCAAGCGGGTTAATGCGAAGCAGGCCCGAATGTCCTCTGGTAAGTTTTGAGGAGGAAATAATGAGCTGATAATTGTGGTGTTAGGAGCACCAAAAGTCAACCGCTTTGAGCATAGCATATCGCCTATTTGGTGTCAAGTGGTATGCCCTGCCGCATGGTGTTTATACTGATTACCTGTTCCCCGAGGAAATTGGCGAGGTAGAGTGGTCCGCCGGCTTTGAATCCGGATCCTGATTTGCCGTACCCGCCGAACGGCTGGCGTCCGACGACCGCGCCGGTGATCTGGCGGTTCACGTAACAGTTCACCACGTCAAGATTTTCCACTGCATATGCTATGTACGCTTCGTTTCGCGAACATATTCCGCCGGTCAGTCCGTAACGAGAATAATTCGCCATTTCCACCGCCTCTTCTATCGTCTGTGCGCGAAGAACGAAAAGCACGGGACCAAATATTTCTTCCTGCACCAGAGGATCTTCGCTCGACGGTCCCTCAATCAAAGACGCAGCGACGTAATTCCCCTTCGGAAGGTCTTTGGGAAGATCGCTTTCCGTAACGCGCGCGCCCGCACGTTTTGCCGATGCGACAAGTTCTGTGATTCTCGCATGCGCCTCGCGGCTTATGACCGGACCGCAGGTGTTGCCGAAATTTTCCGGAGAGCCGACGCGAATTTCCCGAAAAGCGCATCGCAGGGGTGCGACGATTTTCTCATATGTTCCCGGTTGATCATCAACAACGATGAACCGCTGCCCTGAAGAACATTTTTGTCCGGAACCACTGATCGCCGAAGTAACGGCATCGGGAATCATTGTTTGAACGTTTGTGCTGCTATCAACGATAATGAAACCGTTCCCTCCCGTTTCTTTTGTGAGAAAATGTTTTTCATCGCATTCGTCCGGCAGCAAGGTCGGCGCGATTTCATAATTCCATTTCGCAATCGAAAATGCGATCTCCCGCGCAACGGCGGCGGAACCGGTAAAGCCGAAACCTTTCACGAATCGGTGCGACACAAGCGCTTTTCCGGCAACTTCTCCACGCCCCGGCACGAATTGCAAAATACCTTTCGGAACGCCGGCTTCAAGGAGAAGCCTTGCGAGAAAGTATCCGATGATAGAAGATTCTTCCGCGGGTTTGAAGATGACGGAATATCCGGCAACGAGCGCGGCGACGGTCATGCCAAGAGCGATCGCAAGAGGAAAATTCCACGGCGAGATAACAAGCGCGAGAGGAAATTTTTCGGACGGACGAAGATTGATGATGTTTTTTTCTCCTGCCGGACTCTGTATTCCCGAGCGCACGAAGTGTAAAAGGCTCGCCGCGCTTTCGGGATAATAGCGGAGCATGTCTATCGCCTCCGCCACTTCACCGCTCGCTTCGCTCGCGGTTTTTCCGACTTCCAGCATGAGAAGCGCCATAAAAAAATATCGCTGCTCACAGAGTATCCACGCGGCGCGGGAAAAAATCAGCCCGCGCCCTTCAAAGCTCATCTTGCTCCATGCGGACATATCCCGATGCCGGTAAGCGAATTCCGCGGCATATGCCGCCTCTCTCTCTCCCGCAAACGATACGCGAGCGAGACGTTCATCCGTATCGCCCGGATTGCGGACGAGAAAAATTTCTTCTCCGCCACATTCATTCCCGCCGATAATGAGCGGAACACTAAACGCTCCGCCGAGAAGCCGTCTGCGGACGAGATAAAGCGCATCGCGCATTTTCTTTTCCTCTTCCCCGTTCCACAGCGTGTTTGGCGCATTGGTAAATACAGTTTTCATAATCTCACCTCACAAATTTTCGAGCAGGCAGCTGTTGCCGGCGGTGTTTTCAAGAATGCGGCGCACGAGATATGCCAACGCATCAACAATACTTCCATCTTGCCGTACTATCGGACAATACACTGATACAGGAATTTCCAAACGACAGAGAGCCCGGCGCACCGCCTCTCCCAAACCGAAAAGGACTTGAACCTCTTCACACCCGAGCGCAAGCGCATAAGCGATGCTTTCCGGGTTCTGCGTTGCAACGGCAAGGTGAATATGTTCGCGATGTTCCAAAAAGAACGAAACGATTCTATTGAAATTCGCATCGGTTTCTTCTTTTTTTTCAAACAGCGGATAGTCCCAGCCGTTCTGCTCGGCAATCGCCCATTCCGTATCCCAATACGCGCCTTTTACCAGGCGCACATCAATCGGACATCCGCGCTCTTTTGCGACCGCAAGCAACCGCTCCGCCGAGTCAAAAGAATCTTTGCGGTACGCCTGAAGCGCAATGCCAACATTTGGCATATCAAGGAAACGCTCTTCAAGGATGATTTCGCAAAACACATCCTCAATAAGCAGGCACCATTTGAAATACTCCTCCGCATCGAGGGTTGCCGATACGTTATATTTTTGAGCAAGCAGAAGAATTTCCGCAAACTTCCCTTTGAGTGTGCGCTTATTCTCCGCATAATTGCTTTGATTGAACGAAATTGAGGGAATGAGGGACGAGAGTTTGACGGCAACTTTGCCGCCGAATGTTTTCATGGCGTGCTCATAACTCGCAAAATAATCCGCGGCTTCGGAAGCGAAGAGTGCTTCTTCCCCGACGACATCAACAATAATCCCCGCGCCCTCGCTTTCAAAACGCTTTTTCGTTTCCCAAAATGCCGCCTCGTCTTTCAACAAAAAATGTGGCGTCAGAAGATTATCAATGGCAAAGCGAATAAGCGCGTCAGGTAAACGATTCGGGACGAGATGTTCTCCCGCCCAAAAAAGAGCGCGGATATGCGGCGGCAGTTCATTCCAAATCGGATGAAGCGACCGGTACAGATACTCGCTCGGACTTTCCACAGCGCTTGCGGCGTCCACAAGCTTCAAAAATTCAGGTCGCAACACCGGATACAAACTTCCCATCCGCAAAAAAACGGACGTGAGTGTCCTCGGTCGGGATTTTCGAATCTCGTCGCGAAGCATTCGAGCAGTTGGTATTTTCATTTACCCTCCTCCAAATATGGTAAAAAGTGTCAAAAGACAGAACTGCATACACGATAGCCTAAGAGGCCTGTAAAGACAACTTGACAGATGTTTACTTACATGATAAGCTAAATTCAGCTCTGTTTCGTCAGAGTTGGTTGTGGATAGTCCTGTGGGCTATCTCCGGCAGTCGGCATTTTTCTTATTGCGGCGCCGTTTGATCTTTGAAACATAACCGCGACCCTATTTTTGGGCGCACGAGGGTAATACCATGAGAGTACCTGCAAACTTGCACATAAAATGTGTAATAAATTCAGGCATTTTATCTTTCTCCTGTGACGGAAACGACTTACGCATCAGGGGAAGTTCACGTCCATTGACTGCTCCAAGAAATGAGGCGCTGTCTATGTTCAGTGTTTCAACACCGACAAACGAAAAGAGGCGCGTTTTGCTTTTCGTTGACCGCGGATTTAAGAATTCGGAAACGTTCATTCTTATTGAATACGACTTTACCCAATCTACGTGGTGGGCGGAACTGAATAAAATTCCATCGTTTCCATATCAAATGTTTGTTGCGGGTGATACTATCACCGTTAATCCAAACGGGGATCTGTATACAACCGGCGACACACCGGGAGCATACAAAGTTACCCACGATGCCATGTGCCAGTTCCTCATCAAGGACATCACCGAAGAAGAACTGCTTGCGGAAGCGACGAAGCTCGCGGAAGAAACAAGCGAACTTGAGCGGTTGCGCGCTCTCGTCTTCCATTACGAAGGCGTGCGCAAAGAATTCGCTTACGACTTGGATAACCTGAAAAAGCAACACATGGAAGACTACAATCTTCTCATGGATCAACTCATAGAAAAAGCCAAGCTCTTCTCTATGATCTACGACATTGCCAACGAGTCGTGGTTTGATATGACAGAATATGGATCAAGGCTCGGTCGGATACGCAAAGCTCTGGAAACAAGATCCGATAAAGTATAAAATCGGCGCAAAACGCCAAAAGCGGGCAGTGTAATACTGCCCGCTTTTTTCATTTTCCACAATGCGATTCATGGTGTACAATAAAAATACAACAGGGTCTTAAAAGTTCATCTTATTTTTACCATGAAAACATCTCATACCATCTCGATCGTCAGCGTGTTCGCGTTCCTTGCGTCGCCCATATTCGCCTCTGCCGCAAGTGCGGTAATGCTCGGCACAGCGGATAACTTTAGCATACTTTCAAAAACCGGCGTAAGCGCTTCTTCGAGCGTACAGATCGTAGGTAGCATCGGCGTAAGCCCCGCCACGGCAAATACGATCACCGGATTCGAACTCTCGCCGGATGTTTCCAATCAATTTTCGACATCGCCGTCCGTGAATGGAAAAATCTACACAAGCGACTCTGCCGCGCCGACACCGGCAACTTTAAATACGGCGGCAAGCGACATGATGGCGGCATACAATGACGGCATCACCCGACCGTTCCCCCTCGCTACAAATAAATCTTCCGGCAATATCGGCGAACTGGCTTTTACTCCCGGTATCTATAAATGGAACACCCCCGTATCCATTCTTTCCGACATTACCCTGTATGGCGGCGCGGAAGATGCCTGGATCTTTCAAGTTGCCGGGGGGAACCTGGAGGCGGGACCGAACGTGAAAATCATTCTTGCGGACGGTGCGCTCGCAAAAAATATATTCTGGGCTGTCGAGGGGAATGTTGCTCTCGGCGCGAACTCAATTTTTAATGGAAATATCTTAAGCCGGGGCGCGGTAACGCTCGGGTCCGGCGCGACGCTTTACGGCAAAATTTTGTCGCAAAACAACGTAATCTTGGGTGCCGGTGCGACAATAAAGCCGAACGCGACGGCGATTTTCACTCCCGCTATCCCTCCTGCGGCGCAAACGGAAACCGCACAGCCGGTCATCGTTCCTCCGCAGGGTGCCGATCCATCGAATGAAGCGCTCCAAGCGCAAGTGAATGCGCTTTTGGCGACCGTACAAGCGCTCATGGAACAACTCCAAAAACTTCAAGGCGCGGACCAAGTATCCGTTCCGGCTACTCCATCGAAAAAATTCTCGCAAGATCTTTTCTTCGGAACAAAAGGCGATGATGTCGCGGCGCTTCAACTCTTCCTGATCTCGCGCCATAGCGGACAGAGCACAGACGCGCTCGCAAGCGTCGGAGCTACCGGAAACTTCGGTCTTCTCACGAAACAAGCGCTCATGGAATTTCAAAAGGCTGTCGACATTATGCCCGCAAGCGGATATTTTGGTCCAAAAACGAGGAACTACATCAATTCTCTGTAATCTTTCCAAACATCTGACTTTCGGATATACTCCGGGAATATGACACCCGCCAAAAAAAGAGTCATTTTAGGCATTGAAACCTCCTGCGATGAAACGGCTATAAGCATTATCGAAGCATGCGGAACACTTGAACAAGGCGCGGAAATTCGTGTTCTTTCCAATGTGATCATTTCCCAGATTGATATTCACAAGCCCTACGGCGGCGTATTTCCCATGCTTGCAAAGCGCGAGCACGCGAGAAACTTGGTACCAATTCTTACTCAAGCCTTACAAACCGCTGACCTCTTGGCGCCGAGAATAAGGAATAAAGAATTAGGAATGAGGAATGATGAACTGTCAAAATTGCTTGAGAGAGAGCCGGAATTGCTTTCGGCTCTTCTTGAATTTCTGCCGACGATTACAATACCGAAGATTGACGCCATTGCGGTGACGTATGGCCCCGGACTTGAGCCGGCTCTCTGGGTTGGGATAAACTTCGCCAAAGCGCTTTCTCTTGCATGGAACAAGCCTCTGATTCCGGTGAATCATATGGAAGGACATATCTTCTCCGCTTTTTTAAGCAGAAAAGAATTTTCAATTTTCAATTTTCAATTTCCAAACACGCCGACGCTCGCGCTTCTCATTTCCGGCGGGCATACGGAACTCGTGCTTTCAAAAAAACCTTTTCAATATAAAGTGGTCGGGGAAACTCGGGACGATGCCGTGGGTGAGGCGTTCGACAAAGCCGCGCGGGTCTTGGGGCTTCCCTACCCCGGCGGACCGGAAATTTCAAAACGCGCCGAAAAATTCCGCAACCAACGCCGTACCAGTGACCAGTTACCAGTGACCAGTTACCATCTTCCCCGCCCCATGATACATTCTGATGACTTTGACTTTTCTTTTTCCGGCATCAAAACCGCGGTACTCTACATGGTCAAAAAAATCCCGGAGCTCTCTGAAGGGATTCGGGAAGAAATCTGCTACGAATTCGAAGAAGCCGTTACGGAAACCCTCCTCTCAAAAACGCTCCGAGCGACGGAAAAGTACCGTCCGAAAACCGTCATCATGGGCGGCGGCGTAACCGCAAACATTCATATTCAAAAAGCCTTCAAGGAAACTTTTACGAAAGAATTCCCCGACACAGAGGTTTTGATACCTGAAGGCGAGCTCTCGACCGACAACGCGCTCATGATCGCCGCGGCGGGATACGCACGCGCCCTGCATGCTCCCGAAAAAATCCTTGAACCCGGCGGAAGGAAAATAAAATCCCTCCGCGCGAATGGAAATTTACGGCTCTAAGAAATCTGTATTATTAACCCGAGCCGCAAATACCCTCCTTTTTCTCCTATAGCAAATTCTAGCATATGCTAGAATTTGCTATAGGAGAAAAGCCAAAACTCGATTGACGAAATTGTACGATACAGATTTATTAAATAGTAAAAATGACAGACGATAAAACGATAAAAATTTTTTAATACAAATTTTTTGACAAAGAGTCTCTCTTCATGCTATTCTCATTTTAGAAACCTGTTCGTCAATCCTCTTTGAAAAGGAGAAAACCGATGCTTAACCATCACAACCCGATACTGCTTTCAACTCCAAGCATGCATGATATGGCGCAAAAAATTTTTCCGCTTCTTTGCGGTCTTGGGCAGCCTTTTTCGTACTGCGGACTCCGAAACGACTGTGGCGACACTGAGTACGGGTATTTTGCAAACGGAGAAACCAGCGTGATAATTCCGGAAAATTCCCGCCGCCGGGAAATTTATTTTCTCCACGATCTCCAGTATCCGGACCCGAATAATTCGCTTATGGGCATGGTGTTTGTGACTGATGCTCTTACCCGAGGCGGCGTCGAAAAAATTTCTCTTGTCATTCCGTACATGACGTACTCTCGGCAAGACAAAAAACACCGGCGCGGCGTTCCCATTTCGGCGAAAGTCGTTGCAAATATTATTCAGACGAACAAAAAAATAGACCGTATCATAACGCTTGATATGCACGCCGACCAAATACAGGGGTTCTACGATATACCGACGGATAACTTCTTTGGAAGCGCCGTACATGCTCCATACTTCCGCAAACTTTTTCACAATAATTTTACAAACGTTACGATTGTCGCGACCGATGCCGGAGGCGAAAAACGAGCCCGCCGGTTCAGAAAAAGGCTCGATCCCAACATGCCATTGTGCGTTGTGGACAAAGAGCGGAAAGACGGAGATGTTTTCGCGAACGAAATTATCGGACAAAGTAAAGACATCGTCGGACGCGATATTATTTTGTATGATGATATATGCGACACGGGCGGAACAGTTCGCGTTGCCGTTCAATTGATACAAACCTATAACCCGAGATCCATTTGCATAGCGGCAACACACCCGATCTTCAGTAATAATGCAGAGATGCTTTTCAAAGACCTCGGAATTCAAGTGGTAGTTCTTCCGACCATTCCCCGTCCGAAAGAATACTGGGAAGAACACAAATCTTGGCTCACTTGCGTCCCGATTGAAGAGATACTTGCCGAAGCGATCCACCGAGCATATGTCGGAGAAAGCGTTACCGACCTTTTTGATTAAAAGGAGATAAGCCGGTCAGAAATGACCGGTTTTTTATGTTTGGTCAAGTTTACAGATTACAGATAATGAAGTATAAACGAAGGCAGACGGGCTCATCCAAAGCACTATTTTTTGTTTTTTGAGAGGAACTTTATTGTGAAAAAATATATGATTTTCGCCATTTGCGTACTGTTCGGCGCTGTACTATACGGATGCGGACTGCCGTTCGTTACAGACACTCCGCCCCCTCACACCGCCGCACGCGAAGAGGTGAAAGGTATGGCGAATATGGATCATGCGCATCATCATTCGCACGGTGCGACAGCCGCACACACAGACCCGTTCGGCGGTCCATACAAATCCATGGGCGCTGACTGTGGCGGATGGATACTCTGCCCCGCAAGTTCTCCGCACGACGGGGACAAATAACTTGCTAATATATCTGTTTCGTGGTAAAATTCATACCATATCTGAACAGGTTCTTAATTCATCACCAAAAAGGAGAGTTGCCATGTCCGCCGAAACACGCATTACCGCTAAGTTTTCGATCATTACCCACCGCATTCCGCATTTCATTGCCATCTGCCATTGTACAAATTGCGGGGTCATCTACCATTCCGGGAAATACACCCTGCAAAGCAACGGAATAATCATCTGCTACCGCGGCACAGTGACGTGCGAACAATGCGGCGAGACCGGACTTATCTTCCCAATGATGTGGGATGACCCTCGCGAGGTAACGCGATTCTATGTATCATTAGCGGAAGGCAAGACCATTGAGGCGGCACTGACACCGATCACGGCTCTTGCCCTCGCTTACGTTGATCCGGAATTTTTCAAACTCGGGAAGAAGCATTAAGTCCAAAAAAGCCCGCGGTATGAACCGCGAGCTTTCATTGAAATTACAACACCAAAAGTTTCCCGAAGAAAAATCCCTGCCACGAGTAGAGCAAGACACCCATAAGGACAAGAAGTGCGACGGCGTAAAAAATATGAAGCGGGTGCTGGCGCTTGATCTCAACGCTTATCAAAAGCAGGAGGGCAAAGACGATAAAGAGAGCGATACCCGCATACGCCTTCCGGAGAAGCGTCCAAGGCGAGGCGGCGGCTTTCAAAAGCGGCGATGTTCTTGCTTCGTCTGCCGTTCCGACAACAACCGGTGAGTTTGTCGCCGTTTCATCTTCCGCAATCGTGCCGGTACTCTTCACGGCAATAAACGTATCTTCCTTCGCCACGACTTCAAATGGTTCTGTTTCCGCCGTTGCGCCTTTCACTTTCGGCGATTCTTTCAGAGCGAGCTTGTTCGTTGTGGTCGGTACGGACACCGTCGGCACTTGAGCAATTTCCTGCGCCGCTGCCACAGCCGATGCAACGCGCGCCTTCGGTCGCCCGAACTCCTGCACCACATACACCGTTTCCCTGCCTTGGTAAACGCCTTTCGCGGTCGCAATGCCGATCTCGGTAAAATATGAGTTAAGGATATTTGCGCGATGAAGCGGCGAATTCATCCACGCTTTTTCAAGCTCGGCGGAATCGGAAAAATACACCGCCAAGTTTTCTCCCGCAAAAGAAAAAACATATCCAGCCTGCTCGAACCAGTGCCACGGCGAAAGCCCCTCGGGGGAATCATGTGCAAAATAACTCTTCGCCGCCATGTCGTCTGCTTTCAGCTGCGCCGCTTTTTGCAGGACAGGACTGATCGTCAGCCCCTGAAGATTGTTGCTTTCGCGATCAGCATTGGCAAGCTCGACGAGCGTTCCGGTCACCACCGCGCCAAGCTGCGAGGACCCGCTTCGTATTACGAGGCTGTTCAAAGAAAACGCCGCGAGAAAAAGAAACGCGATGACGCTCGCCACGACAAGCACGGAGCCAAGCCGAAAAAAATGCGGCTTGTACTCGTTGTGTTTCCCGGGAATGAAATATTTCTTGAGATGTTTCAAATACTGCATAGTCGTATTATACCACACATAATTACACCCCGTCTAGCGGTGTGTAAGTCAGGGCTGTTCAACCCTATCTTTTTGTCGCCCGATGGGGGGGTTGTACTCGTCTACAGATGTCGCGAACTATCCCGCGACCCCCGTCGGGATGTTTAGAAATACCGCTAAATTTCATTCAAACACACGGGACGGGAGTACAACTCCCGTCCGGCGGACGAAACAAAACAATAGCGTGGAACAGCCGTGGGGTACTTACGGCAGCTGCGGCATGGGTATATCAAGAGCCTTGCACTCGAGAATATTTATCCAGCGTCTTGTGGTCTTGTACACATACCCTGTCGGAGTCTGTCCTGTCAATCCGTACGGCGCCCAGGGAGCAAGAATCTGGTCGGCATTAGCGGTCTGGAACTTCTTGACCGCATCAAGCGTGATGGGTCCGAAGAAGCCGGTCACGGGAATGCTTGCGGGGATGTTTCCGTTCAGAAATTTTTGGAGTTTGATCACCTGCTCGGGGTTGTTCTTCTTTCCCATGCGGAGATAGTCGGTAAGGTATGGACCCGCCACACTGCAACTCTCAGCGGCAGTAAAGTCACTGCTGCTTGTCGCGGCACCGAGGACGAGACCTGCCGGAGCGCCGGGATTATCTCCGAGGAAACCAAGAGGAACCGCACCCCCCGCCGAAGCAGGAACCACTGCCGCACCCGGAATATCTATGCATTGTCCGTCAGTAAGCTGTTTTCCTTGCGGAACGGTCTCTTGCGTCCCTTCGATGTTCGGGCAGACGTCAACGGGAGGAACCGCCGTCACGTTCACTGTTCGCGTCGTGCTTGCTGAAAGTTCCCCATCGCTCACCTCATAAGTCAGCGCATATTCGCCAACGGTATTCGTGTCAACGCTACCGGTTGTCGTCGACGTGAGCACTTCGCTGTCTACATCGTTCGTCGTTACACCTTGTTCGACGTACGTATCGCCGACCGTGACGGACACCAAGCTCAAACCGACAAGTTCAATCGTGGGAGCATCATTTACGGGCGTGACGGTAATATCCACCGTTGCAGTATTACTGTCCGTTGCGCCGTCATTTACCTTAAAGGTAAAGGAATCGGAACCGTTATAGTTTGCATCCGGAGTGTAAATAACCTGATTGCCGGAAATAGTACCGAGGGTTCCGTGAGCCGGGCTTGTGGTTGTTGAGAAAACGAGAGATTGTGCGGGAACGTCGCTATCCGTTGCGCCAAGCGTTATGGTAACACTGGTGTCTTCAAGAATGGTAACGCCGCCGTCTTCTTCGCCGGTATTATCCTCCGCTACTGGGGCTTCATTCGTTTCTGTCACGGTGATATTGAACGATGCGGAATCCGTCATGTCGCCGTCGGATACGATAACCGTTACCGGAAATACTCCCCCGCCAGCGGCTTCTCCCGGCGTCCAAGTGAATTCACCGGTATCGGTATCAATCAGGGCGCCATCCGGGTATATCCCAAGCGAAAACGTGAGCGGGTCAGAATCCGGGTCGCTTGCGTTTGCGGTAAGATTGAGAGCAATCATTTCAATCGCGACCTGATCCGGAATCGCATCAATCACAGGAGCGCCGTTGTCCACATTTATATTTACTGTTGCGATATTGCTGTCATCTGTGCCGTCATTTGCTTTGAAGGTGAAAGAATCGGCGCCGGTGTAATCCTCGTCAGGAGTATACGTGGCTTCATCGCCGGAAATGGAAACAATATCAAGGGTTCCGTGTGCAGGACCGCTTACTACCGAAAACGTAAGCGCATTTGCGGGAATATCCGTATCATCGGCAACCAGCGTAATGTCTTTCGAGGTATTCATGTGAGTCGAGACGGATGTGCTTGTCGCGGTCGGCGCGATATTCGCCTCGCTCACATCGACGGTAATCGTTTCGCTGTCGGTATCGGTGCCGTCGCTCACGATCACATCAAAAGTATATGATCCGGGACCCTGCGCTTCCGTCGACATCCAGGTGAAAAGTCCCGTTGATGCGCCTATCGCCGCACCTGCGGGAGCAGTTCCCGAAAGCGAGTAGGTCGGCACACCTCCGTCTATATCATTGGATGTCGCCGTCAGGCTCATCGCCACCAGTTCAGTTGCAATCTGATCTCCTATCGGCGTGAGTACCGGAGCGTCATTGACTGGATTGACGGTAATGGAAACGGTTGCCGTATTGCTGTCCGCCGTGCCGTCATTTGCTTTGAAAGTGAAAAAATCCGCGCCGTTATAGTTTGCCGCAGGAGTATAGGTGAATGCACCGGTCTCTGAATTGAAGCCGGAAATTGCCCCATTCGTCGGGTTTGCGACGATGGAGTATGTGAGAGTATCGCCATTCGCATCAGTCGCGAGCACGCTTGAGCTTATCGCCGTGTCTTCGTCCGTAGAGATAGATTTATTTTGCGCTACCGGGACGGTGTTTGCCGTGTAGTCAACCACGACGTAAATCTGGGTAACTCGTATCGTACCAACATCATTCGATCTTTGGACTCCAAATTTTGTTGTCCAATTGTTTACTTCAGAAAGCGTCCACGCGAGTTCGGTAAGAGGATTGATGATCATTGAACGGCTGGAGGTTGAATAACCTGAAGTCGCAACGATACCCGAACCGCTATCAAATGTACCAGCTCCGTTTTCAACACCGAGTACAAACTTTTTAGACCCTGAACTTGTCCCCCTTGCGACCGCATAAAGAGTTACTGAGTTGATGGTTGACCCTGCGGGGATTCCCGCGTTTGCAATGGAAAAAGTTTGCGTTTTGTCGTTATCACCTTCACTGATATACGATGTGTCGCCATTGCTTACGACAACCGCATCAACCTTGTTGCCTGAACTGACCGACCACTGGTTGTAGTTACCAATGCCATTCGGCAACAATGTAACGGTTGCTGCATAAGCCGCCTCAGATGTGAGAAAAATTGTCCCGAGTCCCGCGACGGAGAAATTTATTGAAAACATGAGAAAACCCGCCAAAACTTGTCTGACAAAAGAACGCCTTTCTTGAGACACAAATAGTATGTATTTCATAATAGTATTATGTACCGGCTGATAATGGCTAATTAATAAGGGGTTATAGGAAAAGAACGCAGGCTTTATTATATCTTCATAATACATAAAGCCCATTAAAATACAATGTTTTTTGGTTTACTTCCTTTTTCCCGCCACACGCTCCGCTCCCCGTCTCGTCATCTTCGGATAAATTTTCGAAAAATTGATTTTTACTCTCAAAAACGGTACTATGGGAAAAATGCCGAAGTGGCGGAATTGGTAGACGCGCACGACTCAAAATCGTGTAGGGAAACCTGTGAGAGTTCGATTCTCTCCTTCGGCACCATAAAAACATGACGGAACTTAAGCGTGACAAGTATCGGCAAGCGCGTGGCGGGCGCTCAAGGCTTCTTGAGCTTCATTGCGAAAAATGTGGGACCCTCGTCTGTACATACCAAAAAGATGGTCCTGGAGTTCTGAAACGACTCTATATTGACCGAATCGATAAACACATCAAACAGAAAAATCTTGTTTGTAAAAAATGCGAGGAGCTTCTTGGTGTTTTTTTATTTATAAAAAAGAAAACCGTCCGGCTTACCGCTTATTTGCCCGGCGCAGTAGCGAGGCAA
>CAYRXD010000012.1:0-24562 GCA_964428135.1 uncultured Candidatus Saccharibacteria bacterium
GGGCGGTCCCGGGAATTTTAGCAAGAGCAAGGCGAAGATGATTGAAGAAGATCAGATCAAAATTACTTTCGCCGATGTCGCGGGCTGTGAGGAAGCGAAAGAGGAGGTTGAAGAAGTTGTGGATTTTTTGAAAGATCCGCAAAAATTTCAACGGCTCGGCGGAAACATTCCGCACGGAATACTCATGGTCGGTCCTCCCGGAACGGGGAAAACTTTGCTCGGGCGGGCGATTGCCGGCGAAGCGAAAGTGAAGTTTTTCATCATCTCCGGTTCGGATTTCGTGGAAATGTTTGTCGGCGTCGGCGCCGCTCGCGTGCGCGACATGTTCGAGCAGGCGAAACAGCACGCTCCTTGCATCATTTTCATTGACGAAATTGATGCGGTGGGACGCCAGAGAGGTGCGGGTTTGGGCGGCGGTCATGACGAACGCGAACAAACCTTAAACCAGCTGTTGGTGGAAATGGATGGCTTCGGGAAAGACAGCGGCACTATCGGCGTTATCGTTATCGCCGCCACGAACCGTCCTGATGTTCTCGACAAAGCATTGCTTCGTCCCGGACGTTTTGATCGCCAGGTTACCGTCGGGTTGCCGGACGTGAGAGGCAGGGAACAAATCCTCAAAGTGCACTTGAAGAAAGTGCCTTGCGCGGATGATGTCAAGCCGATTTATATTGCGAAAGGTACGCCCGGATTCTCCGGCGCCGATCTTGCCAATATCGTCAACGAAGCGGCATTGTTTGCGGCTCGGAAAAACCAGAGGGAAGTTACCATGGCGAATCTTGAACAAGCCAAGGATAAAATAATCATGGGCGTTGAACGCCATACCGTGGTTATGGGCGAGAAAGAGAAAAAGCTTACTGCGTATCATGAAGCAGGTCATGCGATTGTCGGGCGTTTGGTGCCAA
This sequence comes from uncultured Candidatus Saccharibacteria bacterium, assembly GCA_964428135.1. Lineage (GTDB taxonomy): Bacteria > Patescibacteriota > Minisyncoccia > Phycocordibacterales > CAIJYI01 > CAIJYI01. The sequence goes on from CAYRXD010000012.1 coordinate 906, forward strand.
GCCACGATCCGGTGTACAAAATCAGCATCATGCCGCGCGGCCGCGCTCTCGGCGTTACGATGTTTCTTCCCGAAACGGATCAATACAGCGCGAGCAAAGAAAAGCTCGACAGCATGATTTCGTCTTTGTACGGCGGACGCATTGCGGAAGAAATGATCTTTGGCTGGGAACAAGTGACGACCGGTGCTCAAAACGACATTGAGCGCGCGACGGAACTTGCGACAAACATGGTCACAAAATGGGGCTTGTCTCAACTACTGGGACCGGTGGTGTACTCTAAGGAGGAGGGCGAAGTGTTTCTGGGGCGTTCCGTCACTCAACAGAAGGGTACGGCGGAGTCTACTGCGACGACGATTGCGGAAGAAATTCGTGCCTTTATCGACCGGAACTACGAAAGAGCGGAGAAGATTCTCAAGGAAAACATTGATATTCTCCATTCGATGGCAGACGCACTGATGAAGTATGAAACCATCAATAAAGACCAGATTGACGACCTGATGGAGCGCAGACCTGTTCGCGTCCCGGCAGATTGGGTTGACACGAAAAAATCGGAAGCGAAACCCGAAGAACCTGCTCTTGAAGTGAAGGCCGCGCCCGAAAACGGCGCATAACAACAATAACAACAGAACACCCGTATCTCTCGCGAGATGCGGGTGCTTTTTTGTCTTCGAGTTTAATGCGATGCGCGGAGCAAACGGCTGGCGTTGAGTCCGTCAAAATAATAAACACCAACAGAGTCAAGTGCCGCCATAACGCCTTCTTGCCATCTGTCGAGTATAAAGTCTTTTGACCGAGAGAGTGGCGCCAGCATGTTCATTGAAGCTTCGCCATGCCCTCTTTCGTCGTCCTTGTGATCCGACCAAATTTTCGGGTCAATCGGCTTCAGACCAAGACGAACACGCTCCTCGTTCTTTATTTCTATGCCGCGTTCCTGTTGGACCCAGAAGTTCATGTCGTAATATGCTTCTTCGCCATCATTCAACCCGAATGATGCCCATGCCCACTCAATTCCATGCCAGAACCCGACCATAAAGCTTGGGTCGAATTTTCTTTCAACTTCTTGGTATCGTCGGAATGCATGTGCCGGTTTCCATGGATAGAGTCCGCGATACCCATCTTCCAGCATTTGGATAAAAAGAGCCGTTGCGGGGGAGTTCATTCGCTGGTCGCCGAGCGTATACGGAATCTTTGGCGGGGAAAGCCCGAGCACTGAAGCAGTGTCGCGCGCCCAATTGATGTGAGCGGCGGCATGTTCAAAGACGCGGTTTTTCCGAACACCCAATTCAGTAACGAGCACCCAGCGCATTTCGGTTTCCACTTCAAGTCCGAGGGCTACCGAGTTCACTAATCCGATAGCCGCCGCAACAAGAAATCCATTTCCAAACCCGGCTCCTTGTATCATATTGTCCGCAAGGTCTTCGTCGGTGAGGTTTCCTTTACTCCACCATATGGTGTAGTCATTATGACTCACTTCACGACGTTTTCGGGCTTCTTTGATAAATGCGTGGCACTTATCCGGAATACTTTTGTTCATCTTAAACCTCCATAAAGGTCATTTTTGCTGTCATTTATCGTATACAAAAGCGGCGAGCGTGTCAATCTTGACGCCGTATCGGCGCGTGTCGGATTATTTCCGCCACTTGTTCAATATCATCCGATATGGTGTAGAGTTTTCGGTCGTCTTTATCAATGGCTTTGTGTTTTTTATACGCTTGTTTTTCGATGAACGCATCAAGTTCGTTCCAGTAATCGCTCCCCATGAGAATAATCGGCACGCGTTCGATCTTCCCCGTCTGGACGAGCGTGAGAATTTCGAAGAATTCGTCAAGCGTGCCGAAACCGCCGGGAAAAAAGACGTACGCTTCGGCGGCATAGGCGAGTAAGACCTTGCGTACGAAGAAATAATTGAATGTCATGCTTTCGGTCAAATACGGATTTTCGTGCTGTTCGTGGCTGAGTTTAATGTTCAACCCGAGCGAAAAACCTTTTGATTCAAAAGCGCCGCGGTTGCCCGCCTCCATGATGCCTGGTCCGCCGCCCGTAACGATGCCGATGCCGTATTTTGAAAGCTCCGCCGCAAGCTTCCGCGCCGTTTTATAATGCACGTCCTTTTCCGTAAACCGCGCCGAGCCGAAGAACGTCACCGTCCGCTCAAGTCCGGCAATAAAATTAAACCCATTGGTCAGTTCTTGCGAAACATGTTCGACGCGCTTTGTAACGACCTCTTTAAAGTCTTTTTTTGAGAGGGTGACGGGAAGAGTAATAGTACTCGGAATTTTTTGCGGGATTATTTTTTTTACCATGATTTATTTTTTGTTAAGAATAGAGTTCACTGTGCGTGCCGATTATATAAAAAGTAACGCTATCCTCTGATTCCTCGAAAATAGCGCGGCAATCTCCGGTAACATTTATGCTTCGGCAGTTTGGAAATGTTTTATCCACCGAATGGTTGTTTAATGCGGCATCAAATTTGTTCGCGATAAAAACCTCAAGCCGATCATAAAATTGTTCCTTGATTTTTGGAGGAAGTTTTTTGAATGCCTTTTCAAACCGTTTCTTATACTTGATTTCCATGAATTAGAGGCGCTTAAGATAGGCAATAGCATCTTTTGCGTTATTAAACCCCAGAGATATATTTTTACCTTCTTTGCTCTCTTGTAATTCGCGCGCAAGCATTTTCTTGGTACGCGGATTCAACTCTTCGTGAACAGTAAGCTCGACGTTGAGCCGGTCATTCACAAAAGCGTCCGCGGCGAAATTAAGCATGGAAGAAAAAGTGATACCTTTTTCCCGCGCCTTTTTCATCGCGGCTTTTTTAAGCTTCGGCTCTATTTTGAACATGAATTGAGTAGTCATAAGTAAAGTATATATTTTATATATACTTTGTCAATAAAAAAATTCCCGCCGTTCGCTTTCGCAATTGGCGGGAATGTTTTTGACGCCAATATGTTACTATTTATAGTAACGTGGCGATTTGTGCCCTTCCCCACGACATCCAGTCGGATAACGTGATGCTTTTTCATATCTTGCATCATCAGCTTCATGCATCCTTTCAATCTGTTTTCTCTCTTGTTCAGCAGAGAGTCTTTGTTTCGGTTTTTTCAAATTACTAGAGTAACCACCAGCTAACATAGCATTTCTCCACAAAGTAAAATATAAAATTACCGCCCGATAATTTCTAAAGTTTATTTTATACTATACTTGTTATTTTGTCAAATTTTTATTCAAAATGCGCCACATCGTCTTTTCGGGCGATTTTTTGGGCGAGCAGGGGGTGTTTTTTTAAGTCGTGGTCTTTGGCGAGCATTTCCCGCGCTTCCGTTCGGGCGGCTTCCACCATTTTTATATTTTTAATCGCCTCCATGCCGAGGTCGGAGATGCCCCATTGTTTTTTGCCGGAGAGTTCGCCGGCGCCGCGGAGGGCGAGGTCGAGTTCGGAAAGTTCGAAGCCGTTTTTGGCGGTTTTGAGGGCTTTCAACCGCTCGGCGGTTTTTGGACTGAAGCTGTCGGTGAGGAGATAGCAATATGCTTGGTCGTTGCTCCGAATAACGCGCCCGCGAAGCTGATGGAGCTGTGAGAGCCCGAATCGTCCCGCTCCTTCAATCACAATGACGGTCGCGTTTGGGAAATTCACGCCGACTTCCACCACGGATGTCGCGCAGAGAATTTGGATTTCATTTTTTTCAAATTGCGCCATGATACTCTCTTTTTCTTTCGGCGTCATTTTGCCGTGCAAAACCCCGATTTCATAGTTTTGAAAAATATTTTTCTTGAGCCGCTTCGCTTCTTCTTTGACCGACTTCGCATTCAAGGCAAGTTCTTTTTCCGGATCCGGCTCGTCAATGCGCGGACAGATGACGTACGCTTGCCGTCCGCCTTCGAGTTCGCGCTTTATTTCCTCGTACATCGTTTCACGCTTGGTCGCGAACACTATTTCCGTGATGACCGGTTTCCTTCCCGGCGGCATGGAGTCGAGCAGGGTAAGATCGAGGTCGCCGTAGATGGTAAGGGCGAGTGTGCGCGGAATCGGTGTCGCGGTCATGGAAAGGAAGTGCGGAGCAACGCCGCCTTTTTTCACAAGTTTCATTCTCTGCGCGGTGCCGAAGCGGTGCTGTTCGTCAATGACGACAAGCGCGAGGTTTTTGAACTTCACCGATTTTTGGATAAGCGCGTGCGTGCCGAACAAAATATCCACTTCGCCTCCCGTCACCCACTTCAAAAGCTGGGGGCGCGAGATTTTTGTCCATTCGTCGGGCGAGACTTTTGACGGGAATTTTTTGCAAGCGCTGCCGGTGATAAGCCCCACCGTGACGGGAAGATGAGAAAAATATCTAATGAAAGATTCAAAGTGCTGATTCGCAAGAATTTCCGTCGGCGCCATATACGCCGTTTGGAGTTTATCAAAATCTCCCTGTGCGCGCTCTTGTGTGAGGGTATATGCAACCGCGGCGGCGACGAACGTTTTTCCCGAACCGACATCGCCCTCAAGAAGCCGGAGCATCGGTTTCCCCGAAGCCATATCTTTCTGCACGTCGGCAATCGCGCGGTTTTGCGCATCGGTCGGCGTGAAAGGGAAGCGTGAAATAAATTCTTCCACGTCGTCTTTGCTCGGACGAACAATGAAAGATTTATTTTTCTCGAATTCCGCGCGCGCCATTTGACGGACGAGCTGAATGAAAAATATCTCTTCAAATGCAAAACGTTTTCGCGCCGCTTCCGCGTGGTCTTTTTCTTTCGGCGCATGAATCCATACGAGAGCGGTTTTGAGAGAGGGGAGATGATACTTTTGCATGATGTCTTCCGGTATCGGGTCAACGATATTTTCGAGTACGCCCGCTTTTATGATTTTTTGGATTGCGTGATACAGCCACTTGCTCGTAATCCCGCGCGTTTCGGGATAGACGGGATAAGAGAATGCATCCAAGCTTTCCGTATCTTTGAAAAGCGAGTTGCCCGCATCAATCGGCATATCCTTCGTTTTCTCAATTTCGGGATTGTTGAGATAGAGCACGCCCTTTCTCTCCGCCACGGTCCCGGAGAGCTTCACTACATCGCCCTCAAAAAACATTTTCGCGATATACGGCTGACGGAACCACACCGCCTTCACATACCCTGACCGGTCTTCTACGGTGGCTTCTGCGAACGTCATGTTAGACTTAAACCCTTTGGCGGTTTTGAGCCCCGATATTTTCCCATAAATCACCGCCTTCTCGCCAAGCACAAGCTCCGAGATATTTTTCACTTCGGAAATGGTGCTGTATCGAGAAGGGAAGTAGTAAATGAGATCGGCAAGCGTGCGCAAATTAAGCCGCTCCAGTGCCTGCTTTTGCACGGGCTGGAGGCGAAACGTTTGTTCGATGGGAGAGTCGAGTTTCATAAGGCTAGCATAGCAGACGGGCAGGGTGCTTGACAAGAAAATCTAAATATGATAATTTGAATTTTAGAATTATCACAACAAACAGTGGAGTGCTCGTACTATGTTAAAATTAGCGTTATTCTTATTTACCGCCATGGTTTCGATTCCCGCAACTCTTATCGTTGGCGGAATGGGTATTGGGTTCATTCAAGCCCATAACCATGCGATGCTGTCGTCTGACTCTGTAGAAATTATTCTCGGCGGCACTTTCATTGTCTTGCTTCCGTTGCTGTATTGGCTATTGAGTGCCGCTATTCGTTATCAAGAAAAGATGGGCGGTCCCTCGGGTTTTGGTGGCTAATATTAGTTGTCTTTGTCTGTCGCCGGACGGGGGTTGTACCCCCGTCCTTTTGTTTGTGATTTACCCTTCGCTCACATCATCTGCCCTCAACTCGCACTCCAAATTCGCGATGATCGTTATTTTGTTAGCTCGCTCTACCTACAACGATTGTCCACAGCGTACCCGGCCTTTCTGAGCCGGTTGGAGGAGAGAGTTCTTAATTTTATCGAATCGCGACTATCTGCTGTAGACGAGCACAACCCCCGTCCGGCGCGGCTTGACAAGAACTTAATAGTATGAAATGATAAACATTGAATAAAACAATGGAGAAACACAGTGAAATTATCAATGTCGTGTCTTACTGGTGACACATTAGATTGTTTTTTGGAGCATATAGTGATTCTGGATACTGTCGTCCATAACATGCTTGAAAAGCATGGAAAAGCTCCAAATTTCACTCTCTATGTGGAAAACTCACTGGTGCGGGCGCTATTTGAGGGAGAAATAATAGACCTTTCGCATGAAGCGGCGCCATTTTTGGAAAATCCTTTTGCGAAAGATGTTTTGGAAAAGGCTGTAATGACACTAATAGAACAGTATCCAGACATCGTTGTTGAGTCGTGAGTCGATTTATCGCCGGACGAAGGTATATACCTTCGTCCGGTTTTTTGTGTAGTCAAACTTTGCATATGCAAGAAAATGACTACATGCGTGAATGCAAAAAAAGAAAAAGAATAGTTTCGGGCGACGTTCGGCGTCGCGGCTTTTGACCACGAAGATTTAATAGAGGACTTTACGAACTTTTGACTACTTGACTACGATTACCCCAATCATTTTCGGACTCAAATGATTATGATACCCCCATTCGCCGGCTTTGGTGAAAATGAATTCGTAAGTTTGTCCGTCGGCAATTTCTGTTTTTGAGTCAAAATCGGGATAGTCGGCGTGCATCGGGTGCGGGTTTGAGGCGGGGCGGAAACTTTGACCGCTTTGATTTACAAACGCTGCCGTGTCGCCGACCGCGATGTTCAAAACGGCAGGACTGAAACCATCGGCGGAGAAAGTAATTTCGTATTTCTTCGGCACGACCGCTATCGCATCGAAATGCGCTTCTTCGGTGACAGTCGGCGCTACTGTGAGGTTTTCCATCGGTGGCGCGACCGCGTCTTTCGGCTTCGAGAGCAGGAAATATCCGCCGATGAGAAGTATCGCAAGAACGATTATAATTGGAAGGGTTTTGTTTTGCATAATGGTTGCACGAGAAATTACTGAGTAATCTCGGGATGCTCGGCAAGATATACGTCTCGAATATACACGCCAAGCGTCGGAGCGGTGTTTTCCATGCTTCTTTTTGGGGTGTTGTACAGGTACACTTTTAAGAAACTCATGTATTCCTTGTCATAAAATACCGATATGGATTTTATAGCCGCTATTTCAACATCGTATTTCAGCTTCGGATTTTCTTCGTCAATGAAATCAAAGAATTCTTTTTTATGTTTTGCGAACACGTTATCAAAACCGAGCGTTTTGATGAATTGGTTGCCAATCTCGGTGAGGCGTACCGGGCTGTAGTTTTGAAGTTCTGACGGGTTAAACTCCGCTTTTTTGATCAGATGGTTTGCGAGTGCGCTGATATTGTTTTTCATTTTTTCAGTCGTACTCGTCAATGTATCCAAGCTTTCCAACTTTCTCCCGATATAAATAAGCTTGGTCCCAATGTAAACAAGTCCGCCCATTACCGACGCAATGCCGATTGTATTTATGATGTAAAACCAGAAAGAAGTCATGCAGACATTATACCCGATTATAACGAACAAACAAGCACTCTCCATCGGTCAAATTGGTCTTTCCAAAATTCCACTGTCAAGGTCGAACCTTGACAGTAAGATTCGATTGCGGGTTTCTGCCACGAGTCGAACTCAATGAACAGCTTGCCCTCGGCGGCGAGGAATTGCGGGGCTGCGTCAATCAGTTTTTTAATGTAAAAAAGACCGTCGTCTTCGGCGAAGAGTGCGCCGCGCGGTTCGTTGTCGAGGACGGATTTTTGGACGGCTTCAATTTTTGCGCGGGAGATATAAGGCGGGTTCGCAAAGATAAAGTTATATTTTTTTGATGGGATATTGGTGAAAACGTCTGATATAAAAACCTGCGCGCGTGCAGGGTCAATACCGTTCAGCGTAAGATTTTTTTCTATTTGCGCCAAAAAACCAGATTCTTTTTCTCCGAAGTCTACGGTTGCGTTTTGGAGATGTTTTAAGAGGGCGATGCCAATACAGCCGGAGCCGGCGAAAATATCAAGGATAGATATGCCGTTTTGCGGCATATTCCGTACAGCTCGTTCCACCCACCATTCCGTTTCGGTGCGGGGAATGAGCGGGCGGAAAGAAAGATCAATTTTGCAGCCTAAAAAATCAAAAAAACCGATAAGGTAATCTATCGGTTCTCCTGATTCAAGGCGTTTCGCAACTTTGAAAAATTCTTCGGTTTCTTTTCCGTTGTATTTTTCACGAAGCAACCAGTCTTTTTCTTTGAGATAAGTAGACAATTTAAGCAACTTTTTCAACAACCGCGGCGAATGTTTCCGGATGAAATTCGGCAAGTTCGGCGAGCATTTTTCGGTTGAGAGCCACTTCTTTCTTTTTGAGCGCGCCGATTAACTTGCTGTACGAGGAAATTTTTTCGTTCTTGAGGGCGCGGATGCCGGCGTTAATCTTAATGTTCCACAACCGGCGGAAGTCGCCTTTTTTGTCGCGGCGGTGAGCGAAAGCGGAAGATCCGGCGTGAACGATCGCATCATATGCTTGGCGTTCTTTGGTGCTTCTGCCGAAACGATAGCCCTTTGTCTGTTTCAGGACATTCTTTCTGGTTTTATTCGCTATGGTTCCTCGTTTTACTCTGGTCATGGTAGTTTTAAGATTTTAGTTTTTATGTGTTCGGAAGGAAACGGCTTTTGGTTTTGTTCTTCATCACGAAACCGACCGTTTTCTTTTTTCCAAGCTGTTTTACTCGTGATTCTTTGGCGTTAAAGTGATCGTGCCCGCTTTTGCGTACAAGAATTTTCCCTTTCTTGGTTACCCTCATTCTCTTTGAATACGATTTGTTTGATTTCATACAGGTTTGATTATTGGTGTAACTGCCTGGGTCGGCTTGACTGCGGCTTTTGGGGCTCCTTTTTCGATAACGACCGCAAGTCCTTTCGGACCTTTTTTGGGACCATCCACGATCTTGAACTCTTCCGTAACGAAATGAAGGAGCCGATCAAGGCGTTCTTTTAGGAAACCGTCGTTCAAATACTTCGCGCGTCCCTTCAAAAAGAGATTTATTCTGACGCGGTGCCCTTCTTTGAGCCACGAAGAGGCATTTTTCGCCTTCAAGGCGAGGTCGTGCTCGCCGGTTCCTATGGTAACCTGCAAGGACTTCATTTCGACAATATGAGCCTTTGATTTTGCGAGCTTCTCTTTTTTGCTCTTCTCGTACAAAAACTTACCATAATCGAGGATTTTTGCAACAGGGGGGGTCGTGTTCGGAGAAATTTCGACAAGATCAAGCTCCGCTGCTTCGGCGCGCGCCAAAGCTTCTTCTCGGGACAGTACTCCTAAAACTGCGCCATCGTGTCCGATAACCCGCAATTCCGGAGCGCGTATGTGGTTATTAATTCTTTCCATTAAAAAGGTCGCATCTTCCTGCAAATCGGGAAGTACGAATATACTAACAAATAGGCGCATTTTTGGCAAATTAAAAGCCCGTACCCTCGTGGGTACGCGGCTTTTTGTGCCTCGTTAATCTTCTGTGGAGGGAATGTCAGGAGCGATATCACTTTCAGATGAGGTCTCGAGAGATAGAGTATCTACGCACACCTTTAGGGAGGTTATCGGGTCTCCGTTCAAAAAATCCAGATTGAAGTTTATCGTGTTATCTCCCGGTTCGTAGTGAATTGAGATTGCCAGTGGTTGTTCCACCGGCTCCTTTTTTTGATTTTTCACAAAAATGTGAAGCAAGCACAGTTTTTGTGTTGCAGGCAGACTGTTCATTTTCTCCCCCTTATAGTTTCCAAATGTTTGCAAGATAGCAAAGAACAAAAGATAAGATGTATTTATAGCAATAAAGTTGTCAATTGTCAAACTGTGGATAACGGCGTTATTTTATGACACAGTTTCCGTCTCTTTCCAAGTATCTTTTTCTTTCCGGTTTTGTATAATTTCCGGTATGAAAAAACTCATCTTCACCTTTTTCTTTCTTGTTCCGGTGTCGTCCCTTGCGTCTGTGCGAGTCAATGAGATCGCGTGGATGGGGACGGCGGTTTCTTCGAGTAACGAATGGATCGAGCTGTATAACGACGGAGACACTTCGGCAGATCTCTCAGGCTGGACGCTTTCGGCGGAAGGGGCGGGGAAACTTTTGATACCGCTTTCAGGAACTCTTGCGCCGAAAAGTTTTTTCATACTTGAGCGGACGAACGACGATACTGTGCCGAGGGTGGCCGCAGATCAGGTTTACACCGGCGCTCTTGGAAACGGCGGCGAGGTGTTGGCATTAAAAGACGGCTCCGGTGCGGAAATACAGCGCATCAATGCATCGTCCGGCTGGCAGGCGGGGGACAACACGACAAAAGAAACCATGCAGTGGAGCGGTGAAGCGTGGGTCACCGCGTTGGCAACGCCGAAAGCCGAGAACGCTCTTCCGCATGCTTCCGCGGCTTCCCCAAAGTCGAAGGAAGAGGAGGAAGAAAAAGCAGGCGGTGTTGCGGCAGGTTCGGAAGTCTCCGCCCATTCAAGCCCGGTTCCTTTAAGCGATTTTTCGGAAAAGCCGGAGTGGTCGGTATCTGCGGGGAGGGAACGCATCGCGCCGGCGGGCGGCGTTCTTTTGTTTGAGGCGCATGCGCGCGATGAGAAAGGGAAGAGTATGGAAGATGCGGCGTTTTTGTGGTCTTTCGGCGACGGATTCTCAGGAAACGGCGCCGAGGTGTCTCATTTTTACGAATACCCCGGTAATTATATTGTCGTTTTGAATGCAATACGCCAAGGCGCCCAAGCGGTTGCTCGTACCGCCGTCCGCGTTTTTGCGTCTGACGTCGTTCTTTTGTTGGCTGAAAGCGGGGTTGTTTTCTCAAATCGTTCGGCATATGAGATGAATGTCGGCGGTTGGAAATTGCGCGCGGGAGAACAAATATACGTTTTGCCGGAAGATACGATCATCGGTGCAAAAGAGGACGTTGTTTTTTCTTCGGCAGCCGCAAAGTTTCAGACGACCAACGGAAAAGGTGTTGAGCTTTTGAACCCGAGCGGTAAAGTCGTTGTGCGTACAGAGGCGGAGCCGGAAAGGCCCCCCAGTAATCCAGTGAGTGCGAAGACACGGGACCTGCAAGTAAAACTTTCTACGACGACGACACTCGAAACGACAAAAGCTCCTGTCTCTGTGGAGAAAAAATCGGCGCGCCCCGCCGCATCATCGTACCAATATGCTGCCGCAGCTGCACCGGAGGAAAAGGAAGAGAAGGCAGCTTCAAGTTCAAGCGAAATCTTAACGGACAGTAAGCCTCAAGTCATCACTCTCAAAAAGCCGGAAGGATTTTTTGCGAAATTGTGGCGCTTCTTTTTTTAAAAATAATAGCGGTCCGTCATACTGACGAACCGCTACTTTGGCCGATCTTACAGGTGCGCCAACTTTTTCCAAGTTTGATCATTATCGCCTCTGCGGGGGCGGTGATGACAAGATACATCTTCCTCGCCGTCGCTTCGGCGTTTTTTGCGGCACTTCGGCTTTTTTTTGTCGCCGATTTTACCAACATGGGCAGGCGAATCATCGGTAACCTCGGTTTCCGGTGTCGGGCGGGCGACGCGCTTTTCTTTTGCGGCGTGAAATGTTTCTTCGCGAAGCCGACCAAACTCAATGTTGTCGAGAATGACAAATCCTTTTTTTTCGGGATTTTGCAGAAAAGTTTTGAATGCCGGACTTGCTTTTGTGACCGCTATGGGAAAAGCGATCCAGAAAACGTCGTGCTTTCCTCGCAATGTTTCTACGAGTAATTGCAATGCGGCGGGGTCATTCCGCGCCGCTTCAAAGTTGGTAAAATCGCCCCGGTCGGGGTAATAAGTTTCGGACATCATACAGAATTCCTTCGCATTTTTCAGCGAAAAGAGAGAGGTTGAAAAAAAGAGCAGAGAGTGCATGACTCTGCTAGAACGTTATCATAGATAGCTCAACTTGTCAAAGAACCCGCGGGTCATGGTACTATAACCACAAGCGAGGAGAAAACGAAAGACCTTCTTTTATTTTCTCGGAGTGCCGTGGTTATAAATGCGAGCGAGAGGGAAAATGAGAGCTTGCTCGCATTTTTCCCGAGCGACGCATTTATATGCTTTGCATATATACCCAAAAGATTCGCAAACCTGTGGCTTTTGGGTATATATATCCACCTCCGTATGTCATACCATATGTATCAAACATCGGGCTTTATCCTCCGAAGCATAAACACAGCAGAAGCGGATCGCGTGGTTTTTGTGCTGACAAAAAGTCTCGGATTTCTGCCGCTTTCCGTGCGTGCGGCAAGGAAACAGTCCTCCAAGCTTCGGTATGCGCTCAAAAATTATTCATTCGTGCGCGTGGCTTTTGTGCGGGGAAAGAATGTCTGGCGTTTGACGGACGCGGAAGAGAAAGCGTCCTTTCATCCGATACGCGATGCGGCAAAGATGAAAGCGGTCGCCGGTCTTTTTGCGCTGGTCGGCCGTCTGGTGCATGGAGAAGGGGAGAACCCAGCGCTTTTTTCGGCACTCGAAGATGCCTTCATATTTCTTCAAGAAGAAGGGGTCGCAGAAGCAGAAATGCGCGCGATTGAAATACTCGCATCGTGCCGGGTACTTGCGTCTCTCGGGTACATATCAGAGAATCCGGCGCTTGCCCCGTTCTTGTCAGCGCCGCTCTCTCAAACGCTTCTCTGTAATTTTTCGCCGTTCCGCGCCGACGCGGCAACAGAAATTTCACGCGCACTGAAAGCATCGCAGCTCTAATCAATTCTTAACTAAGGCGCTGCCACGAAATAAATTGAACATTTTACGCTCAGATTTGCGGCAGGCTTATTTCAAAAAATCTGAGGCTTATCGGGATAAGCTGAAAATTTTTTGAAATAAGGATGACGTGAATATGAGATGTAAAGGTTCAATTTATTTCGTGGCAGCGCCTAAGGATGGTATTAGAAATGCTTTTTGATATACTATTTAGTATGACGCAAGATGCCAACCATAACCAGGATCATTCAAACAAAGAGGAGCTGAGCCCCATTGAGCGCGTGGAAGAAAAGCTCTATTCCCGCACGGACGACGTAGAACAGAAAGACCGGACAAAGCTTCGACCGAAAAAATTCACCGCTTCGGAAGACTGGGAGGGAAATGAAGAGACTCTCCGTTTTGAAAAAAAAGAAAGACCGAGCCGCGTTTCGGCGTACACCGTCGCTTTCCTCGTATCCATCACTTTTTTTATTGTTGCCGGCGGGCTTGCCGGATATTTGCTGTTGAGTAAAAAACCCGCCATTTCTCCAGAGAACGTGAGTGTGTCTGCTTTTGGTCCCGTTTCGATCCGCGGAGGCGACGTGCTTTCTCTCCAGGTTCTTGTGGAAAACAAAAACAGCGTTGCGCTTCTTGATGCGGATGTTCTCGTGGAATTCCCCGGCGGTACGCGTTATGTGAACCAGCCCGATAAGGTGCTTGAACGTTTCCATAAGACCATCGGTACTATTGCCGCGGGAGAGATTCGAACCGAGACGATCAAAGCCGTCGTTTTCGGGGATGAAGAGAAGGTGAAAGACGTGCTGGTGACGGTAAAGTACCGGATCGAAGGGTCCGGTGCGCAGTTTGCTAAAACCAAAGAGTATACGGTCACGCTTACCGCTCCGGCTCTGTCTGTAAAGACAAATCTCGTAAAAGAAACGACCGCCGGGCAAGAAGTGACGCTCATCGCCGATGTGCTCTCGTCTTCCGCTTCGGTGGTTAAGCAGGGGCTCGTGGCGGTCGAATATCCGCAAGGATTTATATTCAAAAGAGCAACACCAGCGCCATCGTTCGGGGATAATTCCTGGAAGCTTGGCGATATGTCGCTCGGGGATACTCGGCGTATAGAAATAACGGGAGTCATGCAGGGCGAAGACACGGAAGAGAAGGTGTTCCATATTTATACGGGTATTGCGAAAAACAGCGGAAGCGCGGCTTTTGATACGATTTTTTCTTCCTTGCTGCAAACGTTGACGCTCAACAAGCCGTTCTTGGGGGTTCGTATCGAAGCGAATGGGAGCGCCGATCCAGGGGTTGTGTTTGATGGCAGCGAAGCCGGGAAAATGACTATTCTTTGGACAAATAATTTCCCCGACAAGGTGATCGATGGTCAGATCGAAGTTTCGCTCAAAGGATCGGCGATCGATCCGCGTACTGTGCGGTCGGGCAGCGGATTCTTTCAGTCGGCAACAAACGTGATCTCGTGGGATAAAAGAGCTTCTGGCGATCTCGGGCTCATTCCTGTCGGGGGACAGAGCAGTGTTGGTTTTTCGTTCGGCTTCCTCCCTTTTACTCCCGGAAACATTCTTGCGTTTAAAAATCCAGAGGTAGAGTTCGGCGTCAGCGTGAAAGGGAAAAGGGTTTCCGAAAACAATGTTCCGGAAGAAATCAAATCTTTCGTGACGAAAAAATACAAAGTCGGAACGACTCTGCAATTTTCCGCACGAAACGTTTATCATGTCGGTCCGTTTGCGAACCGCGGACCCTTGCCGCCGAAAGCGAACCAAGAGACGACATATACGGTCATGTGGGCGATAAAAAATACCGTCAACGATGTTTCCGGCGCAACAATGAAAGCCGTCCTCTCTCCGTCGGTAGAATGGAAAGGCGCCGTCTCTCCGAATGAAGCGAATATCGCCTACAACCCCGCGAGTCACGAGATAGTCTGGAATATAGGCACTATTAAGGCGGGTGCCGGATACGGATTGGAACCGAAAGAAGCGGCGTTTCAGATAGGATTTACTCCGAGTTTGTCTCACATCGGAGACGATCCGCCGGAGCTTGTTTCTGAGGCGGCGTTTGTCGGGAAAGATGCTTTCACGGGAATGTCCCTAGGAGAAACGTTGGGGTCATTGTCTACTGAGCTTGCAACAGATCCGCAGGCGAGCTCTGGCGATTCGATTGTTGTACCATAAAGTTTTTCTCAAAAAGAAATAATCGGAAAATTAGAGTTTATCCACATTTTTTGAAGCATATTTTTTACGCGCCGTGTATGATAGACGCATAAGTTGAAATTTCCTAGAGAGTAAAAGCGGTGACCCCGCCTTTTTTATAAGTAACACAAAATAATAACGATGCGTACGCACATGTTTTGGCGAAGACCTGAAAGGTTTCAGGGTCTCGCGTTTACGACAATAGTATCACTGCTCTTGTCATCTTTTGGCGTGTTTGTCCCGATAGCTTCCGCCGCAATTACCACGAACACCGCGGCGAATGTGGTCACGTTCAATCAGAAAACAAAAGTCTCAAGCAATGCTTTCGCCATGCTCGGACTTGATATGGTGGCTTCGGGCGGAGAAACGCTTTCCAGTGTCACTTTCGCGCTTGACGGAACAGCGGGATTCACGACCGCCGATCTTGCATTGATGGGGACGGCGACTTCTTCCGGACTTGCGCTCTATAAAGACAACAAATCAGGCGGAATGGCGGGAAGCTTCGACGCTGCGGACTTGAATGTCGCTCTTTCCGCCGCACCTGTGCCGTTACAGGTTGCGCAATTTTCAAAACTTACCGCAAGCTCTTCAGCGCTCGTCACCGATTCATCAATGGCGCTCAATTCCGGCGACATTGTTTTCACGAAGGTCAGTGCGAATCCGTCCGGATTCAAATATGACTGGCATCTTGTAACCACCGGCGGTACCGGGGTGAACGCGGCGGGGCTTCGTCTCGATGGGGCGGGCAGTGCGCCGACGTATGCGGCAAGCTCGCGTTTCTCTCAATTCGCACCTCAATCCACTACGACCGGAGACGGAAGCGTGACTGCCGGGGGGAAACTTACGGTTTCTGCCGGCGACCTTGTCTTCGGGCGCCGCGCAACCGAAGCCGCGTATTCATGGCATATCGTGACTGCCGGAGCAACGCTTTCCGATGATACGGCGGAAAACGATGCGGCGCTCAACGGGCAGGCGGACGATCCGGCAATGTTCGCTTCGACGACATTCAGCAAGATTGCCCCCGCGGGTACGGCGACTGACAACGGCGCGACGGCTGGCGGCGTACTTACCGTTGCTCTCGGCGATATGGTGTTTGTAAAAATAGGTACGGCGTACGGTTGGCATATTGTGACGGCGGCGGGCAATCTTTCAAGCGATGCGACCGAAAATACCGCGTTTCTTGACGGGGCGAGTACCGACCCCGGGATTGCAGCAAGCTCTCAGATGAGTAAAATCTCTACCGCCGGGGGGTCGTGGCAGGCGGCGACGGCGGCAACGTCCGACAGTGCGCTTGCTCTTACCGCAGGCGATGCCGCATTTGCTCAAATAACCAATAATCCCGGAGGGATTTCTCCGTCGTGGAGCATGATAACGACCGGTGCGACCGGCGTATCCGGAGCGGCGCTTCGGGCGAATGATTTTACTGCCGCGCCGACGTACGGGTGGATAGCGACACTCACTCCGGCGGCAGGGGCGGCGATCCCCGCGGATGAGACGGGATCGAATGCCGGAAATGATTATTTTATCGCAGCGAGAACAAGCGCGAGCGCGGTCAATGCCCATGCTTTCACCCTCGGAGTCGCTCCGGGAAGCGCCGCTTTCAGTGCGAATACTCCGGTGGGAAGCCCCGTTGCGGTGACGAGTTCTTCCGTTACCGTTGATACGGCGGCGCCGACTGTCGACACGAGCCGAACCGGCCCCGCGAACGGATCGACTGGCGTGCCGATCAGCGCATTTATCCACATGTCTTTTAATGAGAACCTCGACCAGAGTACGCTCAATCCTGCAAATGTTACCCTGACCACAGGAGGAACTCCCGTACCCGCGTCCGTGCGGCCGTTTCCGGACGGTTTCGATGTTGTCGTTTCCGGTCCGCCGACCTACGCCGCAAGTACGCGGTTCGCGAAAGCAAGCACGCTTTCTACCGGATTTTTCATGATTATGACGCCGGGTTCCACGATCTTTCCTCAGGGCGGGTATACGGCTCCGAGTGCAGGCGACATCATTATTTTTCAGCATGATACTTTTCCGCCGGAAGTGGGGGTGATCACGAACCCCACTCTTACCGCGGGAACCTTTGCAGTCAACGACTTCTCTCTCTTCGGCGGGCAGCAAATCACAAAGTTTGCGGCACCTGCGGCAACAGGACTGGTCAGTGCGTCCACTGTTCTTAACGCAGGCGACATTATAGTTGCAAATACTTCCGCAAATCCGAGCGGCTTTAAATATGACTGGCATGTTGTCACAACTCCTGCGGCGGTAAATAATTCCGCGCTTCGCCTTGACGGAGCGTCTGCGGCGCCAACGTACGCCACGACCAGCGGAAGATTTTCTACGATTACTCCTGCCGCAACCACGACTGACAACGGCGCGACGGCTGGCGGCGTACTCGCGGTCTCCGTAGGCGATATGGTTTTTGCAAAACTCGCGACCGGTGTGGGGTATGCGTGGCACCTCGCGACCGGTGCGGGAAATGTTTCATCTGACACAACCGAAGCGACAGCGGTACTCGACAGCTTGGCGGGTGCCGCGGCATCGAAAGTGGCGGCAGGAAGCGTGATCGCAAAAATAACTCCGGCGGCGGAAGGAGCGATCTCCGACACAACGACCGCGCTCTCCTTCGGGGATATCGTGTTGGCTCATACCACCGCGAACGCATCGAACAATGGAGCGTATGCATTTCATATGGTGAACGGAACCGCAACGGGCGCGAATTCCGCAAACCTTCGCTTTGATAATGCTTCATCAAATCTTTCCCCTTCGACAACATACGTAGTTACCGCAACGACCGGTGTAACTGATAGCGCAGGCAATCCTTTGTCTTCAAATCAAACACTCTCATTTACCACAGGATCGGCGGGTGCGACGAACAATACGCCGCCATTCGTTCAATCAAGTTTGCCGCAGCCTGGGAACCAGCAGTTTTCTCCGAATGCCCCACTCAAACTCACTTTTTCGGTGGACATGATTACTTCCGGCGGAGGCTCCATAACGGACAGCGCGAACACCGGACTTTTCCTTGACAACTTCGGAGCACCCGGAAGCACCGTTGCGGCGACTTTGACGTATGACTCCTCAACAAAAACACTCACAGTAACGCCGTCATCGACGCTTACCGTCAACACGGGCTATATTTTGAAAGTCGGTACCGGAGCAACGAGCGCGACCGGCGCGCCTCTCGGAATGGAATATCGTTTGTATTTCAAAACCGCCTCTGCCTCTGACTCGACGGCACCGACCGTACTTGGCGTGTCTCCGGCAAGCGGAACAACCGGAGTGAGCCGAAGCGCGGTAGTAACGGCCGGATTTTCGGAAGACATGAACCCGACCACCATATCTGCGACAACGGTTACTTTAAAACGAACGAGTGACTCAGCGGCGGTTACCGGAAACTCAAGTTACAACCCAAGCAGCCGTTCCGCGAGTTTCGCCCCGTCCGTTCTCCTTGACGCAAACACCGGGTACACTTTCACCGTTGTTTCGGGTGGAAGCGGGGTAAAAGATCTCGCGGCAAATGCTCTTGCGGCAAACTATACATCCACATTCACGACGACCGCGGCGGCTGATACCGATCTTCCGAAAGTAAGTTTCGGTAATGCGGACAACTTCGGGCTGGCGATAACTTTCTCGGAGCTGGTCAAAACCGGCGGAGGCGCGAATGCCGCCGATAACATAGCAAACTATACATTGGAAAGCCCGGTCGGTTCTTCAATTTCTCTCGGCGGGAAAACAGTGACGTTCGATTCGGGAACAAAAACCGCCCGCATCTCCGGACTCGCACTACAGAACGGCACGGGGTATAAAGTCACTGTTGCCGCCACAGTACAGGACCTTGCGGGGAATGCCATGGATACTACCGGTACCCCGGCAAGCAATACGGCTTTTGGAACTGTCGCAAATTCTTCCACAACCGGAGGTTCGCTCGGTCCCGGATCGGGGACGACAAACTTCAGCGAACAGGGAATGAACCCGACTCGCGTATCTCCGCAAGTTCGCGCCGCGGGAGCAATTTCCGGATATAAAGCGGAGTTTCCCGTAGCAACGAGCATTCCTCTCGGAGGGCAAATAGTCCTCACTCTTCCTTCGGGGTTTGGCGTGGCGAACGCCGTTGCCGCAACCGCGGGAACGGAGAGCTTCTGTAACAGCGACCTGAACGGTCCGGCAGCGGGAACGGTCACGATCGCTTCCATTGCGAAAGATGCCGGAGCGGGGAGTATTACGATTACGACCGGAGGCGCGGCAACGGGCGCGAATACTTTCCTTTGTTTTGATCTGAAAAACATTACGAACTCAACCGTGCCGAACACCGCGGGGTACACGGTAGACATTAAAACGCGCGACACGGCGGCGAACAATCTCGCCATCTTGGAAACCAAAACTTCCGCACCATTCTTTCTCGGCGCCGTCGGTTCCCGCACGCTGACGGTAAATGTGTTCAACGACACGAATAGCAACGGCGCAAAGAACGGAGGAGAAGAACTTGCGAATGCGCGCGTCTTCCTCTTTTCTCCGGCGACGGGAGGGCAGTCTACGACGACAAGCGCGGCGGGCGTGGCGACATTCCTGACTCTTGCGGACGGCGACTACATGATCGGCATCGACCCGTCGAGTATTTCAAGTATTTCGTTTAATTCCGCGCCTCAGCCGATCAACATAGCCGCCGATACCACCAAGAATTTTGCGCTTCACGCGGCGCCGTACACCATTGCCGGTACGGTCACCGGTACGTCGGGAACCAAAGTGGATGTGTTCGGCGCAAGCCAGAATGGGTTTGCAAAGACGACACTCACCCTCACCGGAGCGGCGGACGCGTACTCTCTCGGCGTACAGGCAAGCACTACCTACATGGTGGGTGTAGGACCTGCAATGCCGACCGGCTCCATGGAACCGGGCGCACCGCCTCCTCCGATGCCGACCTTTACCTTCATGCCGCCGCCGAATATTGAAGTCGCTGTCACGAACGCGAATGTTACGGGGAAGAATTTTACGCTTTCAACCGCGGGCAAAACCATTACCGGTACGGTCGTTGATTCAAGCGGAACAGGCGTCAGTAATGCGGGAATCTTTGCCCGTCCGGTGTCGGATTCGACCACGGGCGGCACAAGCGTCGGTTTTGGTACCGGCTCTCAGACCGATACGCAAGGAAACTTTACCCTGAACGTTGTGCCTGGCGTGTACCTGGTCGGCGTCTTTAAGCCCGGCATGCCGAATGTAAAAGACAAACAGATTACTGTTCCGACCTCCGGTGCGAACAGTCCGGCATCGCTCTCGTTCACCCTTGACGCCGCGACGACGATCACGATCTCCGGAACGGTAAAAGATGATGCGGGGAATCCCATTCCGTATGCCGGCGTTGGCGGACGAAAAGTCGTCTCGACCGCAGACACCACGCCGCTCGGCGGCGACAGCGCGAACTTTGTCGGCGGACCAACGGATGCGAACGGTTCTTATACTTTGTACGTTAATGCGGGAACGTGGGTAGTTGAAGCCTTTGCTCCCGGTTTCGGAAAACTCGGAACGAAAACGGTCACCGTCACAACCTCAAGCCTCTCCGGGCAGGACTTCTCCGCGCAGACACTTTCCATGGGAACCATTACCGGACAGGCGCTGAAAGCAACTGTCGCACAGCAGGGTGTTATGGTACGAGCGGAAGGAGCAAACGGCGGAAACATGGGAGTTACCGACGCGAGCGGAAATTATTCCCTTCGCGTACCGGCAGGCAGCTATACGGTCAGATGTTTCTTCCCGGGCGTTGGTGAAGCCACCCCGCTTACCAGCGTATCAGTAACAGCAAACACCACCACATCGGGACAAGACTGCTCTCTCGCCGCGCCTATCACGGTTACCGTAAGAGTGACCGACGGAACAAATGCGATCACCGATGCGTTTGTGGATGTGCGGGATGCAAGCGGCCGCGGTAATGGCACAAATGTCAGTACGACGAACGGCGTGAACGCGGTGTACACCGTTGCCGTTCCTCCGGGCACTTATACCGTGAGAGTCGGACACCCTGCCTTCGGAATGATCGGTTCCACTTCCGGCGTGAATTCCACACAGACGATTACATATACCGTCGGCGGTTCTCTTAATGCGGTTTCCGGTACGGTACAGCTTTCGGGCAGTGCGCTCTCCGGCGCATGGGTATCAATCATTGGTACCCCCACCGGACAGACGAATGTCATCAATATCGGCGGGCAAACGAATTCAAGCGGCGCGTTCAGTGTCAGCGTTCCGGCGGGAAGCTACCGTATCCGCGCAGACAAGCCGGGCTATAAATCTTCCGCGGAAACTTCCCTCACTGTTTCGGGCGCGACATCGGCAGGCACTCTCACGGTCACAGAAGCGACACGCAGTATTTCCGGTACCGTCACTCTCTCCGGCAATCCGATAAGCGGCGCGGTGGTTGACGCTACAAACGGATCGGGCGGATTCGCAGTAGCGCAGACGAACTCGAGCGGAGCTTACGGTCTCGCGGTTGATTCCGGTTCATGGACGGTTCGCGCGCATAGTATGGGGTATGAAGGAGGTCCGGAGACCGCCAATACCACGTCAGGTAATGTGTCAGGAAAGACGATCGCGCTTTCCGCGATCTCCGGTTTTGTGGTAAAGCCGGAAAAACAAGAAACTATCACCCCGTCTTCCGGAGGATTCCTGACGAACACCGACATCGGCGCAAGCTTTAAATTAGACATTCCCGCTAATGCTCTCGGTACGGGATCGAATGCGGGAACGGTCAAAACGCAGTTAAACACGGCGGTTCCGACGCCTCCGACCGGCTCTGTCCTCTCGAAGAATGCCGTGACGATCAGCGCCGTAGACTCTTCCGGTTCTCCGATTAAAAATTTGAATGATAATGTTACTATCGTCATTCCTTACACCGAAGCTGACATTCCTTCCGGGCAGACCGAGTCCAACCTGACGCTCGGCGTGTGGAATGATGCAACGCAGCAGTATGACACGCTCCCCGCAACGCTTGATACGACCGCAAACACTCTGACAGCAACCGTTTCCCACTTCTCCGACTTTGCACCGTTCTTTTCTTCGGCTACCGGCGCAGTTGCTGCGGCAAGCACCCCGGCGGCATCAGCAGTTCCTGCGGGGGGCGGGGGAGGCGGCAGTATCGCCACCGTCACACCGCGCCAGCAGATACAATATCCGGACGGGCGAATCGTCTACCTTGATGAAACGACCGCGACCGCACCCGTGACGACATCGCAAGTTATTGTCTCCGCGCCGCCCGTTTCTTCCAGCTCTTCCGTCTTTACCGTAACCTTGAAAAGAGGAAGTAAGCACGCTGATGTCATGCGGCTCCAAAAACTTCTTGCCGCCGACAAGACCATTTACCCCGAAGGCGATGCGACTGGGTATTTCGGACCGGCAACGGAAAGAGCGATCAAACGCTTCCAGGAAAAATACGGCATTGCTTCTTCCGGTACGCCGTCGACAACAGGATACGGCGCACTCGGTCCGAAGACTCGCGCGAAATTGAAAGAAGTGTTCAGCGGCACAGTAGTATCAACCGTTCCTGCCGCGGAAGTGGCGAATCCGTCAGCGAGAGCCCTTATCGTTTCACCCGTCTTTAATGTCGCGCTCAAAAAAGGGAAGTCGCACGGGGATGTGAAGCGCCTTCAAATTCTTCTGAACAGCGATCCCGAAACGCGCATAGCACAAACAGGCGCCGGCTCGCCGGGCAGCGAGACGGAATACTTCGGCGCCGCCACCGAAAAAGCCGTGCAGAAGTTCCAAGAAAAGTACGGGCTTTCATCGCCGGGAGATTCCGCCTTCGGGTACGTCGGTCCGAAGACCCGCGCGAAACTCAAAGAATTGTTCGGGAATTAATCTCGACCCCGAATCGTAAAAAACACCCGCCCGAAAAATATCCGGCGGGTGTTTTTGTTTTCGCTCCTTTTACTTGGGGGTTTCACCCCCAAGTAAAAGAAGATTTGCTTTTTGTACCAATCGTGCTACGATACGCGCACCATGAAAAAACGAAAGCCATAACCCCGCTTTTTGTCATCTTTCTCTTACCCCTTCTCTCTGTATTTCCGGAAAGCGCCCTCGCCTACGACTGGACCGAAATCGCTTCCTCAACAAACTACGGCGGAACGCAAAACATGACCACCGACATCTCGGCTTTTGCCGGCAATAACTTCCATCCTTTTGCAACCACCACCACTATCGATGCCGTCGGGTACGCCCTGTCACGACTCGGGCAAAGCTGGGCGGACGGTTACGGAATAACTATACGCACCGCCGTCTACACCACATCCGATGACTGCAACGCCACAACGTCTCTCGTCGCCACCAGCAACAGTTATGATGTGTTTCGAATGTCCACCACCACGCCAGCGAAACCCGATTTCATCTTTGATTTTTCCAAACCCTTTACGATACAAGCCGGAACAAACTACATTTTCAGAGTTGAACTATTAGGAGCGACAACAACAGCTCGGGGGGTGAGAATTTACCACGACAGCACTATGGATATGAGCGCTTTTCATGTGAAAATACTCGCTTCACAGGCTCCTCAGGCTAGTACGTGCAGCGTTTTTTCACGCGCGCAGTATTTTAAATACTCCACAGCAACCACTTCGCCAGTCCTTTTGTCGTTGTCGGTCCCAACCGAAACCGAAGACGACAACAACCAAGACGCGAAAGGCGTTGCCGACAAAACGAATTTCACCTTCACCGTCGCCGCGGAAGGCACCCCCGACACCGTCGCCCTCGTCGCCGTTTCCGAAGCCGGAATCATCACCCTTCCCTTA
>CAYRXD010000013.1:0-24473 GCA_964428135.1 uncultured Candidatus Saccharibacteria bacterium
TATTTGTGGCTTGGGTTAATAACATAAGGACACGAAGCTTGAAGCCCGAAATTCGAAACAAATTCGAATACCAAAAAATTCAAAATGCGACTATCCGTGTTTTGAATTTTTTGTTTTTTAAAATTTTAGGATTGTTTCGAATTTCGGGCTTCTGATTTCGGATTTAATTTGGCGTGCTTCGTCCGAATGTGCCGCATGAGTCTTGGCTTGGTGGAAAGGAGAAGCGTTTCCGTATGGATATGGTCGCCGGTGAAATTTACACCGGATGCAAGCGGTCCGTCGAGGACTCCGGTGGCGATGAAGGCGATGTCGTCGCCTTTTACCAAATCAGAAACCGAGAATATTTTTTTGAAGTTCGTCACGCCAGCGAGGTTTAACCTTGCTACATGCTTCTCGTCTTTGGGTTGCCACCGACATAAGAGTTCGCCGCCGAGGGATTTCATCGCCGCCGCCGCAAGTACCGCTTCCGTGCTTCCGCCGATGCCGAGAAGCATATCAATGGGGGATTCGCGGAAACAAGTGGCGATGGCGTATGCCACATCGCCGTCGGTGAAGAGTTGGACGCGGGCGCCCGCTTCCCGCACTTCCTCAATGAGTTTCTCGTGGCGCGGGCGGTCAAGAATGGCAACGGTTATTTCTCCAACGGATTTTCCGAGAGCCTTTGCAACTTTTTTTGTATTCACTCCCGTTGGTGCGTCAATATCAATAACACCACGAGCCTCGCGTCCGACGGCGATTTTTTGCATGTACGAATCCGCGGCTTTATAGAGACTCCCTTTCGGACCGAAAGCAAGGACGGTGGTGGCGTTTGAGCGCCCATACGCGACGCTGTCCGTGCATTCGAGCGGGTCTACGGCGATATCAAGCATTGGGCTTGCGCCGCGGCCGAGTTCTTCGCCGAGGTAGAGTTCGGCGGCTTCGTCTTTCGCCCCCTCGCCGATGACGATAGTGCCGTGAAAATCAATCTCGTTCATCGCGGAGCGCATGGCATTCACGGCGACCTGATCCGCCGCTTTGCCATCGCCTTTGCCCACCCATCCTGCCGCCGCAATCGCCGCCTGTTCGGTCACGGAAACGAAATCAAGCGCGAGGTGGTGGAATACGGAAGAGTCTTGTTTCATAAAAATTGTTTCTGCTTTAGATATAACTTTGCTATTATATAAATAGTTTTGACATTTGAATAGAGAAAGGAGGTAAGTCATGAACATTCCAAATTCGGTTCGCGTGGCGTTTATTTCGCGTCTCGACTATGGCAGTAAAGGATACCGAAAATATCTTGTAGACGCGGCGTTTGACATATGCAAGCAAGAGAACGTGCAATTGGTAATTTTAATCGGCGGTTTGGTTGATAAAACTGAAATCAAACAGCGCATCAAAGACCGGACAAAAAAAGAATTGCGGAGAGATAAGATTGAGAAAAGAACATTTGAAGAGGAGGATGGCGAAGAATTGCTTCCCGCGGAGCGGACGTATAAAAGAAAACAAAAATTGGCAAGCGAAGTTCTTGTCGAAGTCGCCAAAGAATTAGAGGGTGTTTTCCCAAAGTTTACGGTGTTTGATCACGCAAAGCCGAAAAAAGAACGAATTGCCGATATTTTTGTGATAACGAGTCCTGCATTTGACGGTGAAGAGGGAGAGATTATAGCACAAACGCTTGCGGGACTTCGTCCGGACATTCGCGTGTGGGATGTCGGAGGCGAACGATTTCCTATCAAGTATGTGGATAAAGTCATTCAGACGCTTGCGCCGGAAAAGGCGACATGGATGCGGAGCGATTATTACAGTACGCCGGTGGAGCGTGTCATCAAAGATACCTTGAAGCAGAGTTCCGAAAGAGGTTCTCCCGACATTCATGCGGTGGGGGGATTCGGTTCCGGTTTGCATAAAACAAGAGGAGAGCTTGAATATGCGTATACGTCGGTTCCGGTTCTTCATAAGATTACCAAGACTCGCGTGAATGAAAACCAAATTGGCGTCGGGATACTCGAATTTCCGCTTGATGGAAGTCCGGAGTTGTATACGGTTTATAATCTGAAAGATTTGGTGAGCAACGAGCTTTCCTTTATCGTTCCGCCGGACAAAATCACCAAGCTCCAATCCCAAATGCTGGACGTTATGAAAATTCGCGGCAAGGTAACCCCGGGAATCTTGAAATACAAGCTCGACCAAAAAAGGCTTGTATCTTCAGCTCGAATCGTGCAAGAATGGAACGAGCTTGCGAAACGAAAAGCCGATGGAGAAAAAAATTGGCCGGGCATAAAATTTCACGAAACGGGGAAAAAATACGAGTTTGATATAAACGAAATACAGCATCGCCTCAGATGCCCCATACCGAACGGTCCGTGGGTCGAAGACAGAATCCTTTCGTTTGCCTGCCTTCATGCCGGTTCCATAGAGACGGACTATGAATTCTTTGTTCGCGATGTGCCGGAGTATATTTTGCGGCAAAAAGTCAGGACACTGGTCGGTGCGGGAGATATAAAAGAAGGGACGGCGCATAACCTCATGATGAAAGGGGAAATCGTCGCCGGTATGGATAATACCGACCAAGAGAAAGTCGCCGCCCACCTTATCGGTACGGTTGTTCTCAAGGTCTTCACCGCGAGATTTATTGAAGAGATGGAAACACAAGCAAGCAAAAGGGTTCACTTCGATTTTTCTGAAGCGATAACCCGTTCGCTCCTTGATTTCTATTATATCCCCGGAAATCATGATTTGTGGGAATCGCACGAAGGGCACAAGCCGCTCGTGGTGTTCCATTTTGCGCTCGTTGATTTTCTTATGACGCATATCAGGAAAGTCCTCGATGAACATGCTCCTCGTGCATCTTTCGTCCCGCTTCATGAGATAGTGAAGAAAAAAGTGCAGATGGCGGATTACTTTTCACTACCTTCCGGACTTCGCGTTTCTTTACAGCATCCTCACATGGCAAGAGCGAAAACCACTTCACTCCGTCCGCAGGAAATGCTGGCTTATGCCAAGCGTGCGGGATGCCAAGTGGTCATCGGCGCAAACTTCCATGTGAGCGAAAATGTGACTCATTGGGACATGGATCTCGGACAGCGGGTATGCCAGGAAATTGGTACGGTCAAACACGGCTCCAATTTCGAGCGCCATAAAATGAAAATCGTTGACCAAGGAGTGGGATATTTGCGTGTTCTCTCGTCAAGAGACATGGACGGCACATCCCGTATTTTTCTCACACAGAGCGCATTTTACGGAGAACCGCGCGTTGTCGAACCGGTGAGTAATCTTGCGATACTGAATGGGTTTGTTGTAAAACTCGGCGTTTCTCCGATTGTATAAAAAGAGAGGTGTTTTTGCTGCTGGAATCGGGAGCGTTTTTTAACGCTCCCGATTTTTTTGACAAAATCTGGATTTTACAATACTATCTACCCTGGAGTAACTTGTCCTTATAAGGAGGACATTATGAAACTTGTAAATACGGTTACTGGGGAAGAATTCCCCTTTACATTTGAAGCCGTTGGAGCTTGCGACGTGGAAACGCTCGCATTTGCCATCAGCGAGATAAAAAAGAACGGCTTGCTTGGAAAAGTTCGCCGCCTCGTCACCATCAGGGGTTTGAATGACCTTATGGAAAATGGTTTGATCCGCCCCATGCTTCAGATGGCGCACGATGCCGGTATTCGGCTTATTCCCCCGCCCGTTTCTCCGCTTATGGAGATTTATGAAAACGGTACGCTGGAACTACGCCGAAACTTTGATCCCGAACAAGGACCATGGATTGGGACAACTTGGAATAATGCCACACTTCGCGAGTGCGACAGGGTATTGCAAGAGTTTCGCCGTGAGTACAAAAACGAATTTTCCCTTCGTGACGATTTCGGCGTTTTAGTGACAGACCTCGGGCTTCTCTCCGGCGAAGCGTTGGAATTTTTCACTAAGGTAAGCGTCCTGTGCGGGACATCCAATAATGAAAAAGCGTGGAAAATTCATTGGTCAAAAACAAACTGTTTAAGTATAAACCTTGTTCCCGCGTCTATCGAAGAAGTAGGGGAAACGTGTTCTGCAATTCCCGCCATTTTTGATTTCTACGTCAATCCGCCAAGACAGCTTGTCGATAATCCAAAGCTGGCTGACAACGAACAGTGGTATAATCGCGAGAAGATCATTGCTCGCGCGCCCCTCTATATTGAAGCGATAGGCGGTCCGTGCGTCGTCAAAGCGGAAGGGACGAAAACCATCGGACAGCTCCTTGACCGTGACTACCTCATAAATGTTGCTATTCCGCAACAGACGAGAGATTTTCTCGATGTTCTTGAAGTGTGCAATACGGCGCCGTATGAAGTCGTAGACGAGTAACTTCGCGCTCTATATGAATGAAGCCCCTTGCCGGATTGGCAGGGGGCTTTTTATGGAAATTAACAAAAGGGCATCGTTATTGACAATATAACCAATATGGCGTATACTGTAATTGTATATGAACCTCGTTCTCGCAGGAAAGAAGAGGGACTGAACAACGAGTATTTCACGGAAAGATAACTCCCCGGCGTTATGGTGCAAGCCGGTCGAGTATAAAAGGAATCCTCTCCCATACAAGAAAGAGGACACGTCGGGGTACAGCACGCCGACGCTAGAATAAAGGACGAAACGCTTAGCGTTTCGTCCTTATTATTGTATTTTGGCGTTCGCTTGCATACACGCAACTTTTTTGGTAGTATAACCCACATGGAAAAAGAGAAATCAACAGACACTCAACAAACAGACAAGATTGCCGAGAGGGAAGGCGAGCTTCGCGTCTATGAAGCAAGTTACTTGCTTTTGCCGTTTATCGGCGAAGAAGACACCCCGAAAGAGGCAGGTCGGGTCAAGGAATCCATATTGCTTGCGGGCGGAATGGTTTTCTCTGAAGAAGAGCCGAAGCTTATCAAGCTTGCTTATCCGATGGTAAAGACGGTTTCCAATAAAAATACCCGCTTTGAAAGCGCATATTTCGGCTGGGTGAAGTTCGAAGGAGAACCTGCGAGTATGGAGAAGATCAAAAAAGACCTTGAAAACAACGAAAATATTCTGCGATTTCTCCTCTTGAAGACCACAAAAGATACCACCACGGCGAAACCGTTTCCATTTACTGTAAAGCCCAAGCCTATCAGTACCCCGGTAGCCAAAGAAGAAGTAAAATCCGAAGCGCCGAAAGAGATCAATGAAGAGGAGCTAGATAAGACGATTGACGATCTCGTAATAGAGTAAAATCATGTATCTCAACAAAGCCTTTCTTTACGGAAATTTAACAAAAGATCCTGAGATCAAAGCACTGCCTTCAGGGGTTAAGGTGGCGTCCTTTGGACTTGCAACAAGCCGCAATTGGAAAGACAAAAATGGCGTCAAACAGGAGTCAACTGTTTTCCACAATATTGTCATGTTCGGCGTTCAAGCAGATCTCGCCGCTCAGTATTTAAAGAAAGGGAAGCCGATTTTTGTCGAAGGTCGTATTGAAAACCGCAGTTGGGACGGCCCTGACGGGACTAAAAAATATCGTTCAGAGGTCGTGGTTGAAAACTTTCAGTTCGGACCAACGCCCATGGCGGCGGGAACAGGCGCATCGTACTCTGCCCCGGCAAACACGCCGCCAAAGCCCGTATCTTCCGCACCAGCGGCGGGAAAGAAAGAACCCGACACCATTGAATACCCGGAAGAAGAAATAAATTTGGAAGACATTCCTTTTTAATGCCGTTTTAACGAATTGCCACTATGAAAAAACAATGCTACTTTTCGTCAAATAACATCAAACACATAGACTACAAAGACACGGAGCTTTTGAAGAAGTTCTTGGATCCGTACGCTCGCATCACACCGCGAAAAAAGACGGGCACCAGCGCGAAGAACCAGCGCAAACTCGCCCTCGCGGTCAAACATGCGCGATACATGGGGCTCATTCCGTTTGTTGGGAAGTAGTTCGTCGTCCCCATATACTTATACCAATCCCATATACTACCGCTTATCCACCCGTTCCGTATACTCTCCCGTCTCCGTATTGATTTTAAGCACATCGCCTTCGTTGATGAAAAGTGGCACGTTGAGCGTCAGTCCCGTTTCCATAACCACTGACTTGCTGGCACCCTGCGCCGTATCGCCTTTGACGGCAGGAGCCGCCTCGGTGACCTTCAAATCCACCTTGATGGGGAGTTTGACCCCGATGATCTTTTCGTCGAACACCCTTGCCTCTACGATAGAGTTTGGTTTGACGTATTTTGCGCCGTCGCCGAAAATATCGCGGTCGAGCTTAAAGCGTTTTGAAGGATCTTTTTCCTCGCAGAACCAAAACTCGCCGCGGTTTTCGTACAGGTATTTGACGTTTTTTGACTCAATATCCGCCTCTGGCATATTCTCCGACTGATGGAACGACCGTTCAGTCACTTTTCCGGTGATGAGATTCCTGAGCTTGGTCTGATTGACTGGCTTTCGCATCTGCATACGAAACACATGAGACGAGAGCACCTCGTAGGGCTGCCCATCCATAATAATAGTCTTCTTTGGGGTTATTTCGTTATATTCAAGCATACGAGTATTCTAGGCGAGAGAGCGAAAAAAGTCAAAAGAAAAAATTACCAAGGACTACCCTAAGTAATTTGGAAATGCATACTTGCTGTCAAAAATGCGGGACTTTCCAGTCCCGCATTTCTCTGCTCCTTTTTGATTAATAGCGTGAAGGCGTGCATTGCGCTTTTTTGCCCATCTGATAGCGCTTCGGCACGTCTGCCGGTTCTTGGGCGAGAAATCCCGCATATTCA
The DNA here is from genome assembly GCA_964428135.1 of uncultured Candidatus Saccharibacteria bacterium. Taxonomy (GTDB): domain Bacteria; phylum Patescibacteriota; class Minisyncoccia; order Phycocordibacterales; family CAIJYI01; genus CAIJYI01. The sequence continues at coordinate 6,753 of CAYRXD010000013.1, forward strand.
GGAAATTGTTCTCCAAGGATCTTCATTTCCGGCTTCATGTGACGGAGTTCATAGACTGGCATTCCAGCCATTCGTTCGATAAGTAATTTCACCGCCAATGCGGCGGGCGATAGCAGTGTTTCTGTCACGTCCATGACACATTCTCCTGCGGCATTGCCGCTGTTGCGTTAAAAAGGTCAATTCGCTTTACTTTTATACTACCACAATATACCTATTTTTGTCAATGTTGCTTCCCGCTCTCTTATTCCGTATTCTTAAGATGTAACCTTTCTTCGGTGTGTTTTGTTGTAAAAAACGAAAGGAAACACGGAAATATGCACGAAACATATCTTACCGCGCGCGATGAAGATCTTTTGCGTCTTTCGGGCGACCACCCGTCTGTTTTCGAGGTACTTGTGGAGCGGTATCAGGCGCCGTTCCTGCGGAAAGCTATGAGAGTGCTTCGAAACAGAGAAGACGCGGAGGATGCCGTACAGGAGACCTTCACTAAGATTTACCTGAACGCGGCGAAATTCGAACCAAAAGACGGCGCCACATTCAGTTCGTGGGGGTATCGAATCCTTCTCAATACCTGCTTCACTCGCTATCAGAAGAAAAAGAAGTCGACGGATAGCAATGTATATCTGGAAACCGAGATATTTCACAACCTTCCCGACATGGCAGAAACCAAAGAGCAGAATGAAGTGCGCGATTTGGCAGCTTCGCTCTTGGCACACCTTCCGAAACACCTGCACCGGGTTCTCCATCTGCACTTCCTCATGGGGTATCGTCAGCAAGAAATAGCCGATATGGAAGGGGAGACGGTGGGAGCGGTGAAGACGAGGATATTCAGGGCGAAAGAGGAGCTGCGGAAAATATATATGATGCAAGAACAGAAAATTATAGAATAATATCATGTCAAAAATTTTTAAAAAAAGAATAATGAGAAGAGTGTATACTATTTGGGCGCTCCGGAAGATATTTTCTCCGTTCTCAATGAAGCTTCTTATTCTTTTGGGGATTATTAAACAATCGGCTAATCTTATCTTTGTGCGGAGCGTTCTTCATAACGCTCCAAGCGTTCTTGACCCTCTTGCAAATATTCAGTTTTTTAGCGGAGCATTTTTCCACACAAACATCACCATCAAACTCCTTTTAATTTCAACCCTTGCACTCTCCGCCTGGCTCCTGCGGGACATCATCCTGCGCCCGCGATTGCAGTTGGCATACCCGGTAAAAGGTCTTTTGTAGAAATTCCGATATTTCCCAAGACCAAGATTCAAATCTGTAAATCTCCGCATATGCGGAGATTTACAGATTTGATAGGCACTATCCTTATGGTGTATAAATGGTATAAAGTTTTCAAAAAGTTCGGCATTGTTTGATTGATTGCCAAAAAAACGTACTACCCTGTGGTACGTTTTTTTATTGCGTGGCAAGTATTATTCTTCCGGCGGGGCTTCTTCCTCTGCGCTTTCCGCGGTGCCATTTTCTTCAACCACTTTCTCGTCAAACTTTTTGTGAATGGCGGCAAGAATTTCTTTCGTGACCGTTTTGTTCGCCTTGTCTTTCAAAAAGAGGCGGGTGGCGTCGTACCCGCGGCCGAGTTTTACGTCACCAAAAGCGTACGATGCACCGGATTTTTGGAGAATATCGTACTTCTCGCCGAGAGCGATGATTTCGCCTTCGGTGGAGATGCCTTCATTGAACATAATATCAAATTCCGTCTGACGGAACGGCGCAGCGACTTTGTTTTTGACCACCTTCACGCGCGTGCGGTTGCCCATGACCTCGTCGCCTTTCTTAATTTGTGCGATGCGGCGAATGTCGAGTCGGACGGACGTGTAGAATTTAAGCGCCTTACCCCCTGGAGTGGTCTCTGGGTTGCCGAACATGACGCCGATTTGCATGCGGATTTGGTTGATGAAAATGACGATGGTTTTGCTTTTATCCACGATTGCCGTAAGTTTGCGGAGCGCCTGCGACATGAGGCGAGCCTGCTTTCCTACGTGATGCGCCCCCATTTCGCCTTCAATTTCGTCGCGAGGAGTGAGGGCGGCAACGGAGTCAACCACCACTACATCAATTTTCCCGGAACGGACAAGCGATTCGGTGATCTCAAGCCCTTGCTCGCCGGTATCGGGCTGGGAAACGAGCAACTCATTGATATTTACCCCGATTTTCTTCGCATACTCCGGATCAAGAGCGTGTTCGGCGTCTATAAAGGCGCAAATTCCTCCTCGTTTTTGCGCTTCCGCTATCACATGAAGCGTGAGGGTCGTTTTTCCCGATGATTCCGGTCCGAAGATTTCAATAATGCGCCCTCGCGGAAGTCCGCCGACGCCGAGCGCATGATCGAGGCCGATGGAACCGGTCGGAATGGCATCCACGCCCGTTTTCGGTTTATCGCCAAGCTTCATGATCGCCCCTTCGCCGAATTTTGTCTGTATCGCTTTGATCGCCGCATCAATTCCGGAATTCGTTTCTCTTTTCTCAGCAGGTTTTTTCGCCATGGTGTTGTGAGTGATTAGTTTTTTTATTTCTTAATAATATGGGAAGGGGTAGGAAGTGTCAATTTGACAGAGAAAGGTTTTTAACCTTTACTTAAGCAAGATACTCGCAAATTCAGAGGTGTTATCATGAAAAAGTATTTTTTGTCGGCGGTTTTGGTTCTTTTGGCGGGGTGCGCAGGCGCTTCTCCTGTCACAAAAGACGGTCTTCCCGCGCAGTGTCTGCTTGAAAGCGGCGTCCAACAGAAACTCGACAAGGCGACGCAAGACGTAGAAGAAATGGCAAAATGGGTCAATCCTCCGTTCGCGAAGGAGAAGAAAGAGCAATTAAAGGTTAATGTGCAGGATATTATACGTAAAATTCTCGCGCGAGATTACTTGATTGTCGCAAAAGCAGAAGATTGTCCGAAGGGACTATCTATTTATCGCGTTTCGAAATAGTTGCATGCGCATAAAACCGAAGGAGTATTCCTTCGGTTTTTTACCGTTCAGACTCTTTTAATACCACTTCAACCGTTTTTGTAACATCTCTCCCGAAGCGGTCCTTTGCCGATACTTCTATTCTATTGTATCCGGGACTCGCAAGCAGTTTTTCATGCCATTTTCCGGTCTCATCAGTAAAAATTTTTCGTCCATTGAGGTTTAAAAACGAGATGTTCTTAGATGTGCCCTGAACTTCGATCAGTGCACGGGTAAGAGTCTGTCCATTTTTTGGGGCAGTAATTTCCACCACCGGACCGGCTAAAAAATCCCGAGTTCGGTAATAGCCGTACCCGATAACCGTCCCTGCAAGAAGAAGAACAGAAAAGGCAGATAGTGTTTTTTTTGGAGTGGTTTGCATATTTTACATATCCGGCTCACTATTGTCCTGACCAATAGTACTTTCATTTTTTATTAGCACCTCTCTCTGTTTCGCACCATCGCCCGGTCCAATGACTCCTTTTTCTTCCAGAATATCCATTATTCGCGCCGCACGAGCATACCCGATACGGAGCTTTCTTTGGAGATAGGAGGTGGAAGCTTTTCCCGCACTGATAACTTCTTCGCGCGCCTGTTCATAGAGATCGTCATCCGCACCGTCGTCTTCGAGGCTCGTGCTGAAAATAGCATTTTTATCCGGAATGTCGGTGAGATTGATTTCCTGAGGCGCCATGCCGCTGTACTCATCGACGAGGTATTTGACCACTTTTTTTACCTCCGCTTCCGAAACGAAAGCCGACTGCATGCGGAGAGGCTTCGACATTTCGCCAGACAGATAGAGCATATCGCCCGCACCGAGGAGTTTCTCTGCGCCGCCGGTATCGAGAATCGTGCGGGAATCGATCTGAGATGATACCTGAAGCGCGATACGCGATGGGATATTTGCTTTAATGAGTCCGGTGATGACGTTCACGGACGGTCGTTGCGTCGAAAGAATAAGATGAATGCCAACGGCGCGGCTCATCTGCGCGAGACGAACGATAGACGCCTCAAGCTCTCTTGGGTAAGTCTGCATGATGTCCGCGAGTTCGTCTATGATAATGACAATATAAGGCATGCGCTCGGGGGCATCCGGCGCAATCTCTTCCTCTTCTCCTCCTTCCAATATCGCTCGCGGCTCCTTTGCCGCCTTCTTCGCGTATTCACCGAAGACGTTCTTGTGGTATGACTGGATATCGCGCACCTTTTCCGTTTCAAGCACATCATATCTTCGATCCATTTCCTTTGCCGCCCATCGAAGCGTCTGGATGGTTTTCTTCGCGTCAGTGATAACCGGCGTAAGCAAGTGCGGTATTCCATTATAGAGCGTGAGCTCGACTCGCTTCGGGTCGATCATAATGAGCCGGAGATTCTCGGGCGGATTGCGGTAGAGCAGGGAAGTGATCATTGTGTGCACCATGACGGACTTTCCGGAACCCGTAGCGCCAGCAACGAGAAGATGCGGCATCTTGGCAACGTTGCCGAAGTGTGATTTTCCGGAAATGCTTTTTCCGAGAGAGACGAGCAGCGGGAGACTGGAATCAGTGAACTCTTGTGCGGACAAAGTGGAGGCGAGTCCGACCGTCGTCTTCGCGCTGTTGGGCACCTCAATACCCACGAGGGATGTTCCCGGGATAGGAGCTTCGATGCGCACGGGGTGTGCCGCAAGGTTCAGAGCAAGTTCATTTTGAAGACCGACGATGCGCGAGAGCTTCACCCCCTCGGCGGGCTTGAGCGCGTATCGTGTGACCGATGGACCGATGGATACCTCGTCCATCTCAACGTTGATGCCGAACTGCTGGAGCGTGCGCTTGATGATGTTGAGGTTTCCTTTCACGTCTCCGCTTCCCGGCTTTCCGCGATCTTTTTCCAAGAGCGAGATCGGGGGCGGAACGAAATCTTTCAGGAAGAGCGCCTCTTTCGCGTGTGAAATTTTTTCATCGAAAATCTCCTCCTCGCTCTTCTTTTTTACGACCCCGAAGAGTCCGCGTTTTTCTTTTTCGACCTCTTCGCCGTCGTCACTTTTTTGTGAGATTTGCTCTTCTCTCTGGGGTGCGGTCTTCGGGGTCTCGCTCTCCGCAAGCATGGTTTGCTCGGGCATCGCGTCCGCCTCTTCGGGGGTCTTTTTTGAGAACAATTTTTTTACCAAAGCGAGCGCTTGAGAGAAGAAAGAGAAGTGCTCTTTCTTCGGTGCGGTATCAAAAAGAAAGATAAGCGAAATGACAATAAGCGCAATCAAAAAGATCGGGGAAAAGTAGCTTCCGAAAAAAGTCAGCAGCGGGTATGATACCGCTTTCCCCAAAAGCCCCCCAGCCTCTCCCCCGGGGAGGAGGGCGAGTATACCGAGCCCGGAGAGAACAAACACGAAAGAACCGATGCCCGTGCGGACAGCGAGTTTTTGTTCTACCTCGCTTTTTGCTTCCCTCATGAACGAAATGCCGAGGAGGATAAACAGAAGCGGTAAAAGGAAGAACCCGAACCCGAGAAGTTTTTCCAATACGTCGTAAATAAAAGTACCCGCAACCCCCGCTAAGGCGTTCGGCGCGAATATGAAAAAGATAGCGAGAACAAAAAAAACGATACCCCACGCAACAGACCGAGTCTCATCTTTCAGGAACGGCACTGAATCTTTCTTCTCCTCTTTTTCTTTTCCGTTTTCAAATTTTTTCTTAGCCATGATAAGAAGATTATATCATGAAAACGCACGCTCGCTCAATTTCCGCTTATTCACTCGCTATCGCCGAGCGCGTCCTTAACGCATCGGGCGCTCGTCTCGGAAACTTGATTAATTTTGTCTTATATGGTATATTGGACATTATAGATATGTATCGGACAGAGCCCATAAAAGACGCTAAAATCTAAAAGGACATCAAAGACATACATAGTAATAAACTATAAGACAACATGAAAGACATGAACCCCCAGCTGAGGCAAAGCGAGGACTCAAAAGGACGATTGACACCAGCGGTCAATGCCGTGAATGTCCTAAAAAAAAGAGACGACCTTGAAGGTCTTGACCGTGACGTACCGCACTCTGTACTTTGTAAAAAAGCTGAAAAACTATCTGCTGCGGTGTACTTAGTCACCGGATTTTTATCGGACAATGAGCCGATGAAATGGCAGATACGGGAATCAAGCTTGAAGATACTTTCGGACACAAACTTGATGCGTGATAAGACATTGCCCGATAGAACTCAGCATGCCGCAAGTCTGAACATCGAGATCGGAAGAATCTTTTCTTTGTTTGAGATTTCTGTCATGGCAGGGTTCGTGTCGGATATGAATTTTGCGGTTTTGAGAGAAGAGTATCATTCCATCATTGACGCAGTGAGCAGGTATAAAATTGGGGAACCGCAAGGCCGCTATATTTTCGCGAGAGAATTTTTTTCGGGCGCGGCTGGTTCCTCGGACGCACCAACCGTTGATCTAAATCCGGAAGAAGTAAACCAAGAAAATCTTTCTAAAGGACATGAAGTAAAAGACGGTATTCAGGACTTACCCACAGGACGCGAAGAAATAAAAACTCAAAACAATGTTGTTTCTGGAAACGAAAATTCCCCTAAAAAAGAAAGCGTGGGCGCAAGTGATACGGCAGAGAATCTTTCGGTAACAAGTGCTCCCCGGATGTCTCGTCAGGTGCCTCGCCGCGAGATCATTTTACAGCTCATAAAGGGGCGGGGAACGAATGGGGAGTTGTCCATAAAAGACATCGTCGGGCATGTTCCGGAGTGCGGAGAAAAGACAGTACAGCGGGAACTTGGAGCGCTCGTTGCCGAAGGTGTTTTGAAGAAAACAGGCGACCGAAGATGGAGCCGATACTCGCTCATAAAACCTGAAACTATCGCCTGAGAATTCTTGACTTTCGGGGTTGAAAATGCGATACTCTACCTTGCGCTTCACGTAAATTGCATGTGCGGATAAATCCTGTTCGCGGATGAGTTTTTTATTAAGCGCCTGCGGCATGTAAGAAATTCGCCGCCGGCACGTCATAAAAAACATTCCGAGTTCAAGTTATCCACATTTGTATTTTGTGTGAGTTGCAGTCAATTCTGTTATTGAATATAATTGAAGGGAAAGGTTGAATGCTGTCTATTCTCTGTATAGTTTTCCGCACCGTTCCGGCAGGGCTGGAATCCACGTTCGTTGAAAACCAAATATCACAAGATGGTCTTACTTGAACAAAAATAGCCCCGCTAATTTTTCTTTGGGCTTACGTGCTTGGACTGTGTGTCTGTTGCAAACTTTGCTTTGCAGATCAAATACACCGCTAAGCACGTAAGCCCTAAAGAGTATTCAGCGGGACTACGGAACAAAGGGAACGTCTGAAAACATTTAGAGTGTTTCGGACGATACACGCGCCTATATAATACAAGTAGCGCGCGAACCCCGTAATGTGTAGCAGTTTCGCATTGCCTTGGTCGGGGCAAAGCGGCATATTAAAAAGTTTGGAACGACAGCACGGGCGGAGTTAGTAGTCGAAACTAATTAATCCTCTCGTGCGGCGAAAGCATTTTTTAAAATTTTGGAAACAAAATTCTAAAAAATTTTTCGCAGTAATAAATTAAAAAAGTATATTATGAATAAAATTAGAAAATCACGAGCATCGAAAGTGATCGCCGGCTTCGTTGGTTTCGCAACCGCTGTCACGATGTCATTCGGAACAGCAAGCGCGGCAACCACTGAAGAGCTTCAGGCACAGATCGCAAGCTTGCTTGCAACTATCACAAGTTTGCAATCACAGCTCTCTACAATGCAGGGCACAGGGGGAACGACCACGGGAGGAACATCATACACATTCGCTACGAACCTCAAGATGGGGATGACGAGCTCGGATGTTATGAACCTCCAGAAAGTTCTCAACATGAATTCCGCAACGCAGGTTGCAGCAACGGGTGCGGGATCTCCGGGAATGGAGTCTTCCTACTTCGGAGCAAAGACCAAAGCCGCGGTTATCAAATTCCAGGAGTTGCATGCGGCTGAAATCCTCACACCGGTTGGCTTGACCAGCGGTACGGGATTCGTCGGAGCATCGACCCGCGCATTGCTCAACACATTGAGTGTTGGTTCGGGTACTACTGGCGGTACTGGAACATCAGGTCTTCCTGAAGGATGTACTTCAACCGCAGGCTTCAGCCCGATCACGGGAGCATCCTGCGCGACAGGAGTCATCACCGGAGGTGGAATCACGACCGGCACGACAGTAAATGTCACCCTCGCATCCGACACGCCGGTATCAGGTACGTTGATCGCGGGACAGGCAGTAGCCGACCTCGCACACTTCACTTTCACCAACACGACCGCAAGCGAAGTAAAGGTCACGAACTTGGTACTCAATAGAACAGGAGTATCAAACGACACGACCCTCGCAAACGTATATCTCTATAATGGAGTTACACGATTAAGCGACTCGGCGAGCGTATCGCAGTCGAAAGTTACCTTTAACGATGCAAGTGGACTCTTTACGATCCCTGCAGGCGGAAGCGTAACGGTTTCTGTGAAGGCAGACATCCTTGCTGGAACATCCGGTCAGATCGTCGGATTAGCGCTCGCAAGCGTTGTTTCGGGAGTAACCGTAAATGGTACGTTCCCAATTTTGGGCAACACTCACACGATTGCAACCGCATCAATGGCGGGAATTGACTTCACTACTACGACCTTGATCCCCTCGACCGCAAACGTAGATCCTCAGGATGATTACGTGATGTGGCAGAGTTCGGTATTGAGTGTCACCACTCGATCCGTATGGCTCAAGTCAATTATGTTCCGACAGATCGGTTCGGTTCTCGCGAATGACCTTGCGAAGTTCCGGCTCTCTATCGATGGAACAGTAGTTGGACCGGAAGTTGCTTCCCTTAACTCGAACGGCTATGTAGTCTTTGACCTCGGCGCAGCACCGGTAAAACTCGAGACCGGTACGCACACGCTTAAATTGGTAGGAAACATTGTTGGCGGTTCTACGAAGACATTCAGCTTCTCTCTTCAGAATGGGGGGGATATTGTCTTGGTTGACAGCCAGTTGAATGTGCCTATTTTGGCTACCGTTGCCGGTTCTTCCTTCACAGCTCTTACCGCAGGAACAGAAACCATCAACGCAGGTACTTTGACCATCACCAAAAAAACAGATTCTCCTTCAGGAAACACTATCTTGAACGGTTCTGGAATCGTTTTGGGTAAATTTGAACTCAAAGCAGCTGGCGAACCCCTCAAGATTGAAAACTTGAGAGTAGCAGTTGTTGAAGGAGCGAGCGAAACAGTGTACGCTTTGCGAAACGGTGCGCTCTTCGCAGACGGAGTACAGGTTGGCAGCACGGCATCGATCAATGCTACGAGCGACCTTACTCTCGGATACACGCAGTTTAACCTCGGTTCTTCTTTGATTGTAACCCCGGGAACTCCGGTTACTTTGGAGGTAAGAGCTGATCTTTACGACGATGACGGTACAAACCAGGTAAGTGCGGGCGACACAGTCGCTGCTCGAATCGTAGCCGGTTCTCTTAATGTAAAGAGAACGAGCGCTCTCACGAACTTCAGCAATACGGCAGTTACAGCGAACACCCTGACAGTAGCGGTCGGAGGACTCTCTGGTTCTAAGAATGCAACGTATGCAAACCAGACGGTAGTAACTCCGCAGACAGCGTACAAGATTGGTTCGTTCAGTATCGTTACGACTGACACCGAGGCTCTCAATATTGACACTTTGACGGTTGATCTTTCGACTTCTTCTACGACAGATGAAGCGGTAGATATGTCTGACCTCTATGTCAAATACGGTACGAAGACTTCAAGCATTAAGAATACGGTTATCGCAACCGCATCAGGAAACGTCTTCAACATCAGCGAGACCCTCGCCCCGAACACGACCATGATCATTGATGTGTTCGCAACATTGAACGCATCGATGTTGAGCTCAGATACAGCAGTTGCAAAGTTGACTGTTTCTGGCACCACCGCAAATTCTGCAACAGCAAAGAGTGTCGGCGCCCTCACGGGACAAACGATCACCGTAAGTTCAGGCAGCATCTCAGCAGCATTTGTTAACGACTCAACTTTGGCAACAAAGCTCTTGGTCGGAAACACTTCACCTAAGGTTGCTTCCTTCCGCTTCACTGCTTTGAACGATACCTTCACCATCACCGACCTTGCAGTAAAAGTTGGCAGCAACAACGCCGCAGGAGCAATCCGTGATATCACCTTGAAGAGCGCCGGTATGACCGACAAGATCATTTCTTTGAACGGACTTATCGCCACTTCAACCGGTATGACAATCAGCGTTCCTGCTAATGACACAACCGGTAAGATTGTTGATGTCTACTTGAACTTGAACGATGTCGGCAACAATGCCGCAACTTCAAGCGCAAACGTTACGGTTACCCTCGAAGGCTTCATCACAAATTCCTCAACAGGAACGCGAGCTGAAACCAACACAGACGTAACTACGAACGCGCAGTACATCTACAAGAGTATCCCGACCATCACCAACGTATCTTTGCCTTCAACAGTATTGAGCGCCGGAACCAAAACGATTTCCAAGGTTCAGATTTCTGCTGACGCGGCAGGACAGGTGAACTGGAAGAAACTCGTTTGGACGATTGCAAAGACCGCAGGAGTAACAATCGGTACAACTGGCGCAACAAGCTCAATGCAGTTGGTTGACAGCTCAGGAAACACCATTGCCGGTACGTTTGCTACCACTACGGGGGATGTTGGAAGCTCTGCAACCCTCTACGATACAAACGTAACCAGCGGAACGCTTTCATTCGTTGCTGAAAACGAACAGCAGATCACAACTTCTGAGACCTACAGCTTGAAAGGTACTATCGGCGGTACAATGACCGCAGGTAATAGCATCGCTACTTCTATCGCCACCGCAGGTGCCAACGCAGTTGGCAATACCTACGCTATCGTAGCAGGAGCAGCTGGAGCACAGACACCTTCGTTCGTCTGGTCCGACCGATCAGCTTTGAGTCACGGATTGTCAACAGCTGACTGGTTCAATGACTACAAAGTCAAGAATCTCCCAACAGACTCTCAGACTTTGAGCATCTAAACCATCTTGTGATGAGCCAATTTCACCTCGCGTGAAATAAGCTCATGGTTCACAAAAACCCCTTGGGATTCGTCCCTCGGGGTTTTTGTGTGCGTCTTTCATACCAAGGACTACCCTAGGTAATTACCTAGGGTAGTCCTTGGTAAACGGAACATTTCATGTTACCATAGACAAATGGAAAGAAAATTTAGTTTTAGTGTTGATGAATACTACCATATTTACAATCGCGGAACTGACAAAAGGCTTGTTTTTCTCGATAATGCTGATCGAGATCGGTTCGTCCGATTACTCTTTGTCTCAAACTCAACAAAGCCGGTTGTGTTTCGGAATATAAAACATTTGCCGTATTCTGATATTGATAAAGGAGATTCAATTGTGGCTATTGGCGCGTACTGTCTTATGCCGAATCATTTCCATCTACTCGTCAGGGAAACGATGTCGGGAGGCATAAGCGCTTTCATGGGGAAGCTTTTAACCGCTTATTCTGCATACTTTAACAAAAAGTACCAACGCACCGGCGCTTTATTTGAAAGCACTTTTCGTGCACAGCATGTTGATAATGATAACTATCTCAAATACCTTTTTGCGTATATTCATTTGAATCCGGTAAAATTAACTGAACCGGATTGGAAAGAGAAAGGAATAGTAAATATAAAGGCGGTCAGTCGGAAATTATCAGAGTACCATTACAGCAGTTATGATGAATACATCGGGGCAGAGAGGGAAGAAAGCGCTATTTTGTCAAAAGAAGTTTTCCCGGAATACTTCATCAAACAAACTAATTTTCAGGATTTTGTAAGAGATTGGCTGGAATATCGCGACATCTGAACCATGTGTCAATGTTTACCAAGGACTACCCTAGGTAAACGAAGGTAACACACAGACGCTTCCAATTTTCAATTCCCCCTGGTCGCTCAACAAATAACGCAAAACTCTTTGACTCTCCCGCGTAAGCAAAGCAGTTTACTCACCCATCTCCACAATTACAAAAATCACCCGCTTTGGCGGGTGATTTTTGTAATTGTGGAAACTAATAAATGACGTTAGAACCTATCTCTTGGTACCCGATGTATGCTCAAGCCTTAAGATTGTTGAAACATGGTAATGGTTGAGAGGTACGGAATGACCCGCCGTGAGCATTTTATCATATCATAAAATGAAACCACCATTTTCAGTAGAACCTCCTTTTTATGACATCGAGTTGAATAAAAAAATAAGACCTTGATTTGTCCTCATAAGACCATTTACACTTTTCGCGTAAAAATTGGGCTGGAAATGAATATGGAATAATGTGGAAATATGGAGATATTGTATTTATTTGTTCCGCTTGGTACCATTAGTTTTTACCAGTAAACAGAATCAATTTATGAAAAAGACATTCGTTGCCTTATTGGGTCTTGCCGTGGCAATTCCTCTCTTATCCGTTCATGCCATAACTCCTTTTGACGGAAAACTTATTGCTCTTGACGCGGGACATGGCGGAACAGAAACGGGAGCAACCAACACGAAGTATGGGATAGCGGAAAAAGACGTAAACCTTGCCGTAGTTTTGGCACTCAAAGCAAGACTGGAGGGCACAGGAGCAACCGTAGTTCTTACTCGCGAAGGAGATGAAACAATAGCAAGCAGAAAAGAGCGCGTACAGATTGCCATGGACAAATGCTTGGCAACACTTGCTCGAAAGTGTGATATCTTAGTTTCAATCCACCATAACGGAAACTCTGACCCCCTGCATGATGGCACGCTTGCCATTTATAATGAAAAGCAGGACATTCCGCTTGCCACAGCTCTTCACGATGCGCTCGTCCCTTTAACAGGAATAGATGAGGGGTATTTGAGTGGTGGTTATGGTATTACGGTTTACAATCATCTTGTTTCTGCATTGACGGAAGCCTACTACATCACAAACGATGATGAAGCCCTTGCTTACCGCGATGGAAACCGTACAAATGAAGAAGTAGAGGCGCAATTCTTAGGACTAACCAAGTATTTCAATTCAAATTCCGGAGGGAAAGGAGGAAAGCCGAGATAGATTTTTGTATAAAAAAATATTGAGAGTAGCCGTCAAACCATACAGTAGTTGACGGTTTACTTTTTAATGACTACATATTACCATGTAAATACAACTGAATAAGAAGACCTAAACCAATACTTTGTGTTGGCATGGTCGCAAGTCAGAACATGCATAAAGAACCCATCATGGGGTCGCATGTTCTGCCATATCGGGAAACCGGTATGAGAGATTTCGGTCTCTACCCGTGGTGGGCTTTTTGTACCCAAAATCAGTTATCAAAACATTAAAATTTAGAGTATGAAAACAAAAAATGAAGAACCACTAAACAGAAAACTTTCAGTATACATTCTTGTTGGTGCTATTTTGATTGCTCTTTTAGTTATTTTGGACATGGAAAAGTTTGCAATTTCTGGTAGTGTCATTGTGGGGGTTATTTTTTGGATAAAACACATGTATAAAGAGAGTAAAGAAGCACAAAATTTTCAAACCAGTAATGATGTTCAAGAGGAAGAAGTAAAAATGCCCATTGATACCTCAAAAGAAAGTAAGAAATCACAAGTACCAAAATTTCGAAAAAATTCAAATGGAAAACTTATAGTGTGTACTGATGTAGGAGAAGACGAAAAACCGATTGAGATAAATCATGGAATAGAAATATATGCTTATTTAGGGAATAGTGCATCATCGGAATCCCAATACTGTTCTCAGTGTGGGCAATCAATACCCACAGGGGGCATATACTGTCCTACTTGTGGTAAAAAACTGGTATCAGAAAATACACACCAACCAAGTACTACTCATAATCTAGACAAAAAACCTAACACTACTCTCTGGAATATCGGTAGTATTTTTGTTTTTATTTTTATACTCTTGTTTTTTGTGGGGGTGATGTCGCCAGACACACCAAACACCACATCATCACAAAGTGGCTCAAACTCACCAGATATCATCAATGATGATATAGATGTTTTTATTCAGGCAAAGAATTTTGTTAAGCAAGGATTGAAGTCTCCGTCTACTGCCGTGTTTCCTGTATTGTGTGACTGTGTTACAAAAAATGGATCTGTGTATACAGTTAGTTCCTTTGTTGATTCTCAAAATAGTTTTGGGGCAATGCTCCGAAGCAACTGGACAGTAATAATGTCATTGGAGGGTGATAAGTGGGTACTTAAACGCATGGTGATTGGTGGGGAGGTTGTTTATGACCCAGTAGAAGCAGAAAAATCAAAAAAAGAAACCCAGAAGCTCAAAAACGAAATTGACCAACAACTGAAAGAAATTGAAGACTTACAAAAACAACTTATCCCGAATTAGTTTTTTGAAGTGGGGAGACAACCTGTTTATGTATATCTCCAAAATAACTTCAAAACCAACACACCCTATTTTTCGCAAAAATTCAAACAAAATAGGGAAATTCCAAAATACCCATGTTTTTAAGGGTATTTTTGGTGTAGATACTTCCATGTTTGGCCATATTCTTTTTTTTCACACCGTGTATAATCAAATTATCACCAATTAAAAAATCATCAAAAGCCCCCACACAAGACCATTTGGTTTTGTCCTTTGGAGAAGTTGTGGGGACTTCAATAAAGGATAGAATCAAGTGGTTTTTTTATTGTATGGTAAAACAAGCATTATAGCATTTGGAAAGAATTCGACAGTACTCCAAAAGAAGACTATAAGAACATAAATTTAGGGTAGATGTGGGTAGTCACTTGTTGGTAACCACCCCACCAATCTTTGAAATTGAGCATTAAAATAAACAAGAGGGTAGAAAGTCCCTCTCTAAAGAATCAAGTGGTGTTCTTCATAACAGGGTCTCCGTGAAGAATTTCCAAAGTCTTTTTTGACTTACAACCCATTTGATACATACCGAGACAACAAAGACACTTCACGTCATTACCAGTTGGAAATGGAATGATAAAACTGTAGAAACCTCAGTAGAAGACACTACAAGAAGCAATGCTCTCAAAGAAAAATCCACACCTACTACTTTTCTGCTCCCCATAGCAGAGGGCTTTCCTGTTATTTCCTAGTAGAAGACACTAGAGGAGGAAGAGGTAGAGGAGGTAGAAGTAAATACTACCAAATACTTAACTATTACCAGATACCAGAAAGTTACTAGAAAATGGTTAGAGAGTAGAAAGTTGGAAAGTACCCATTTTTTCTAAAAATTTTGTATTTTTTGTAAAGTTTGGGAGAACTCCGTCCGAGTGGAACACCCCCTCAAAACACACCCATTTCATACCACCAGAGTCTTCTTTTTGAATCACATCAAAGTTGGTGTTGCTCATGGAAGAATGTATAAAAACATACCCACTCACCCCAAAAGGGTAATCTTTTCACCCAGACCTAGGACAACACCCACCCTTCAATTCCCCACAACCCACCAGAGTTCATTTTCCAGTGAAAGTTATGGATAACTACCATTCAACAAAAGAGGGGTTTCTTGTGTCAGGTTTTGGGTATTTTCAAACTTATTAGAAATGTGTAAAGTAAAAACATGACAAACAAACTATCATTTAAGATAACCCCAGTGATTCAAAGGTATCTACAAACCTTGATGAATTTCATTATTGAAAATGAGAAATATGGAAAAATTGAGAACGGAAAAATTAACCACCCCGTGAAAATAGAAACATATAGAGAGGGAGAAGAAAGGTTTTTCCAAGATTTTGAAGAAAATAGAAAGAGGTTTTTGGAGTATTTAGAATCTGAAAAAGCCGCACGAGAGTGTGAGTATGAAAAAAACATACTCTTTGAGATTCCTGTTAATGAATTTGGGAAACAAGACACTTCACTCGAAAGAAGTGTTGACTATCCAGAAAAGTTTGCTCTTGAAATTTTAGACACTCAAAAAATCATTTCTCTTTATAAAAGGATAGAGAAAAATCACCCCGAGTTATTTTCCAGAAACAAGACCCTCGATGGTGATTCTGAAACCACCATAAGGAAAAAGGCGAAGAAGATTAAGTGGGACGACAAAAATGGAGTAGTAACTTTTGGTCTTAAAAAGCACACATTTCGAGAACCAGTAAAGGATTATCTTTTTGTGTTATTTGACATTCTTTGGAAAAACAGAAAAATTGTGTCTAAAAAAGATGAACGGAAAGGAACAAAGAAGTCTCATTCCGACATAGCTTTTGCTATTTCAGAACGTACGTCTTTTGATGTACCCAACATAATGAAAAGTCTCCCTACCAGTATAGATACTATTCGCCGTGAATTGTTGAGAAAGAATTTCCCTATTAAAATGATAAATGATGAGGAACACACCCAACTGATAGACTTTTCAAGATAAATTAAAGTGTGAACTTTTAACACCCACCAGAAAACATTGGCGGGTTTTTCTTTTGTTTTAAGCCCCATGTTTGGTGTTGAAAAATGTGTAAAAAAATTACAACCCAGTTATATCAAAGAAGCAAATCCTGTTTTGTGGGAAAATTTGAAGATGAAGGAAGCCACAACAAACTCATTGGTCGAATCCAGCAAAATTTTTTGTGGAGTGGGGTTGCTTACTTCTTGAATTAAAAATTAAGACTTAAAAAATCAACATGAAAGATTATAGTTCTTTTTTGACCAGAGAGCAAAGAAGAAAGTTGTCGAAACTCAACCTGGCTAGGGTTATAGAAAATTACACCCCTCTCAGGAAAAACATGGGTGGGTATACAAAATCGGGGGAGTGCCCTTTCCATGTAGACAACACCTGTTCTTTGAGAGTTTACCAAGAAGAAGGAAACCCACACTATCACTGCTTTTCGTGTAAGGCACATGGTGATGTGGTGGAGTTCATCAAAAAAATTGAAGGACTTGAAGTTTGGCAGGCATGCTACAAAGCTCTTACTTTCTTTGAGGATGAAAACTCTCCAGTAGATGAGGATGACAGATTTTAACAAAATATAAAAATATAACATGATAAAAATTAAAATAAGAACATCAGATGGAGAGGAGGAGCTTATGTTCCTTGAAAAAGGAGGGTACCTGGTCATAGAAGAGTTGGGAGAAGAGGAGATAGAAGTTGATGATATTCCTTTTCCAGAAGAGGAATAACGAAAGTAACTCAAACATCACATTATGCAACCCACGAGAAAATCGGTGGAAAGGTTTAAGACCCTGTATCTCAAACATTTTGGAGAGGAGCTTTTGGAAGATGTTGCACTTCAAAAAATGTCTTACTTGATAGAAATATACCGTGTGGTTTATGGAGTACCAACCATTGCAGACGGTAATGGAGAAAAGGAGTTAGTCTAAACTTGCCAGTGGCACACAGTCGTTCGTCATTCGATGGACGGCTGTATTCACTGAAAGATGTTAACAAAATACCTGTACAAATATAGAAATACATTGTATAATGTTTTTATAAACACGAAGTGTTTATAACTTATTTTCTAAACAGGTTATGGAATCCATCGAGTCACTAAAAGATTATTTGATTGCAGATGAAATCATAAGGATTGAGTCTTTGTCTCGGGAAGAAGTTGTCAGAGAGTTGGTGAATGTAAATGTAAAAAAGATTGAGTCTCTCAAAGATTTGAGGGAGGTAATGGAAAAAAAAAAAAAAAAATCAACAACTTAAATACTTCGTCTATGCCCGACGGTCTATTGAAAAGAAAGACAAAGAGGAACGGGTGGCTTCCGTCGAGTCTCAACTCTTTGAGGTTCGAGAGATTGCCGAAAGAGAAAATCTTAAAATCATTTCTACTTTCACAGAA
>CAYRXD010000014.1:0-6015 GCA_964428135.1 uncultured Candidatus Saccharibacteria bacterium
TGCTTACAAAAAACAAACACAAAAAAGCCGCAAACACAAAAACTCCGACGAGGGAGAAGAAGGCTTGCGGCGATGAAAGGAAGGCATTCATAAATGGTTAACCGTTTTTATGCAGAATGGTAAGCAGTGCGGAAATGATTTGCTTCGGAGTCGGGGGGTCGCCCGGGATCTCATAGTCGACCGGTATCACATTCTTTACGCCGTCAAGGACTGCGTACGAACCCTTGAATATGCCTCCATCAATGGCATCATCCCCTACCGCCACGACAATCTTCGGATCGGGTGTCGCTTCATACGTCCGTTTCAGACCCTCCGCCATATTGCGGGAAACGGGACCCGTAACCATGAGCATATCCGCGTGTCTCGGGGATGCGACGAAGTGGATACCGAAACGCTCAAGATCGTAATAGGCGTTTGAGAGAGCCGTGAGTTCCTGTTCTTCGGCATTGGAAGAACCGGCGTCCACTTCGCGTATGGCAAGAGAACGCCCGAACATCGAGTGCACCTTCTTTTTCAGTTCGCCGCAAAGAATGGTCAGTTCTTTGTCCTCAAGCACAAAATCGGCTGTGGGAACAACCGTTTTAGGCGTAGACAGGATTTTGTGCAAAATGCCGTACATAGACGCGTGGCATGTAGCGCTTAGGCACTGTAATAAAATAAATTGAACAGTTTACGCTCAGCTTTGTGGCAGATTTATTTGAAAAAATCTGAGGCATATATCGGGATACGTTGAAGATTTTTTCAAATAAATATGGCGCGAAGATGAGATGTAAAAGTTCAATTTATTTTGTTACAGTGCCTTAGGTAAAACGCAAAACCTTCTTATCAGTTCCACACTTTACATTACACGGTACAAGAGCAACTTGTAGATACTATCACTACTCCATTTTCTTTTCAAGCCCCCCTGTGGAATAGTGGTTGCTCCCTACTTTTGATGGTATGAGAAAAACCAGCCCGCTTGTTTGCAGACTGGTTTTTTCTCCTATACCTAAGACGATTACTTGGAGGTCTAAATATCTCCGGCGAGAGTGTTGAGGTAGTTCTCAAGATTCGTGTAGCCGTTGGATGAAGTCTTCGCCCCATCGCTTGCATCGCTTGAGCTTAAACCGTGGCTTGATTCCCACGCATCCGACATGCCGTCGTGGTCGCTGTCGGCAACGGGAGTTCCCGCCGCGAGAGTCGGATACCCGCCAACCTCGGATTCGTGATTGATTATTTTTCCGGTTCCATTCTTTACATCATTGACGATACGCTGGTCAACCGAGTCCCTCACAGGCAATCTGGCGCCGGCATTGGCGAGAACGTTATTATAGGCTTCCATCGCCGAAGTGGTAATCACTTGAGGGGCAGGATGCCGTGCTGAAACAATGAATTTTCTGTCTTCCGGTCGTACCACATTTTCTTCCGGCTGAGATGTGCTCGTTCGGTATGGTCCGATATTGCCTTGGGAATAAATCGTGGTACCTTGCCCGGAAGCATTATAATATTGAATATCATAACTGCTTGAACTGCTTGGACCCTTTTTTACATAATTTCCGACATAATTGGTGGGAGATTTTCCATACTCATCCGAGATACGAACCGCCACCTTTCCGAAGTTGTAAATCAGATTGTTTACAAGATCAGTCACTCCCCCTGTTCGCAGTTTTGTTTCCGGGTGTCGGTCGTCATTGTGCGCCATAAGCGTGTGATGCATAGAAACGCTGTGTGCTTCTTGGCTTCCAAAAATCGCGGCCTTGCTATGACAACCTTTCGGGTGAACACTGCAATGAAGTCCCTCGGACAGAATGCTCCACTGTACGGTAATGTCATGCGCTGTGGAATACCACGAATTGACATTCTCATCAATCGCCCAACTTACGGAAACATGGTCAAGGATAACACGGTCAGAATTAATGGTAATACCGTCTCCCGTATCAGTAGAAGACGAAGGTGTCCCGGGGCGAACGCGAATATAACGAATAATAACATCATGCGCACTTGAATTAAGCTGTATGATTCCCTTGCCGTTCGATGGGTCCGACCGTAAAGCAATACCCCCGCCCGGTGCGGTCTGTCCGGCTATAGTCAAATACGGACTACTTATATTGAGGCGAGAATTGACCGTGATTGTCCCGCCTGTTCGAAACACGCATGTTCTTGGTCCGCTTGCCTCAACGCAAGCTCGCAAACTTCCTGTTCCTGTGTCGTTCAGATTGGTGACCTCTATCACTTTCCCGCCTCGTCCGCCGATAGATACCGCCCCGAATCCTTCAGCGGTCGGGAATGCTTTTACGGTTACGGTGCCGCTCTGTGTCGTCGCGCTCTTGCTTGCCGACTGTGCGCTATTGTTCCCCGCCGCATCGTAGGCGGAGACGGTGTAGGTATAGGTGGTGGAAGGAGAGAGACCGGTGTTCGAGTAGGACGTGCCGGT
This sequence comes from uncultured Candidatus Saccharibacteria bacterium, assembly GCA_964428135.1. Taxonomy (GTDB): domain Bacteria; phylum Patescibacteriota; class Minisyncoccia; order Phycocordibacterales; family CAIJYI01; genus CAIJYI01. Next base: position 2,414 of record CAYRXD010000014.1, read on the forward strand.
GACGGTTGCGATCTGAACGCCTCCGCGGAATACTTTGTAGCCGGTCACTCCGACATTGTCGGTGCTTGCGGTCCATGCAAGGTTGATCTGGCTTGAGGAGATGGCTGTGGCGGACAGACCGGTGGGGACGGTGGGGGCGATGGTGTCGGTTGAGCCTCCCCCGCTAATCGGAATCTGCTGCAACGGCGCACTGAAAGGATCGTAGTCCGCCGCAAAGGTTTGAGCGGGAAGACCGTGATCGGTAAGCCATTTGTTGCGTACGGCAACCCACTTGTCTTTTGCCGGCTGACCCTCGAGGAAGGTGACTCCCGCAGGCTTCGGTCCGCCATAGGCGCCGGGGGTTCCAAGCCAGAGAATGAAGTTGTTGGCGCCGACCCATGTGACCTCCGGCGGCACATCAAGGTTTGACCACCCTAAACGCGGAATGGCGCCGACGGCGAATACCGAGTCGCTTACGGCAAGCTTATGGTTTGTGGTTCCGCGCGGCATCCACTTAAACCACCTGCCGCCGCCGTGATATTTATCCTCCACGCCTCCGTCAAATGCGTTTGTCGGATAGAGTCTCACATAAACGCGTTTGATATAAATCGTATCGTCCTCGCTTGGACCGATCGGGTCGTTCGTGCCGACATTCTCATTTTGTTCGCTTATGAAAGTAAAGACGCCGTCGAACAGACAGTCCTGTACCGTACCGGGTTCATAGCGATCGCTTTCTATCGAATCATCGCGGATGGCGGTCATGTAGCAGTCGCGCACTAAAAATCTTGAACCGTTGGAGTATTCCGGATTTTCGCGCGGTTTGAGACCATCTTCCACGTTATGCACGCGGAGATACTGCCACTCTGCGAGACCGTTGTTGTGAATGGTGACGCCGGATCCTCCGATGTCATCATGCGCTTGTCTCCATGTCCATGTTGTGGGGATTGACCCTATGATGACGCCGCCGCGCCAAATTATATGCTGGGCTCCCGTATCGCCGGTGATGTCCACCGCCACACCGTTTTTTGGCGATATGCTTACCGAAGTATTGGTATATTGCGTCGCGTCAAAGAGCGTATCGGAGGAAATTGACTTCGAGTATCGCGAGGCTGATGTGCCGGTAAGGGTAATGGTGGTCATGGAAGATACGCCATTGCTGACGGTTACTCTGACACCGCTTGACGTGGTCACATTTCCAGCCGTGTCTCTTGCGACAGCCGCAACCGTATGAAAACCATTCGTACCGGCGGCGGTGTTCCATGATGCGCTATAGGGAGAGGTTGTGTCTTCAGATCCAAGATTTATTCCGTCAATCTTAAACTGGACTCCTGCGACTCCGACGTTATCGCTTGCGGTGGCAGTCACGGTAATGGTACCGGAAACCGTAACATCGAATGTCGGTGACGTGATGGAGACTGATGGCGGGGTGGTGTCGGTTGTCGCGTTGTTCACCGTAACGCTGACGGCAGTCGAAACTTTCGTATTTCCCGCCGCGTCTCGCGCAACAGCGGTCAAGGTATGAGAACCGTTGGCAACACCGGCGGTGTTCCAAGATGTACTGTATGGAGCGGTCGTGTCTTCCGTACCGAGGTTTGCTCCGTCGAGTTTGAATTGGACTCCGACGACGCCGATGTTGTCATTGGCTGTTGCGGTAACTGCGATGGTGCCTGAGACGGTTGCGCCAGAGAGCGGTGCGCTGATGGAGACGGTGGGAGCAATAGTGTCGCCGCCACCGCCGCTAACAGCAGTACCGAACAACTCAAACTCTCTTGCTTGGGTGCCGCCCGAAACACCGACAACTGTCAGACGCACAAACTGAGCTTGAACGGCAAGTGATTTTGATGACCATGCGTTCATAAAGGCGTTCACGCCCGAGAAAGCGGTTGTCCATGCATCACTCGAGTTCTTTTTATATTCGAGTTTCCACGTTTTTGAAACCCATACGCCGTCCGCATCCCCAAACAGGCGTGCTTGGCTGAGGTTATACAGCTTCCCGAGATCAAAATTGACGTAAAAAGAACCAATGTTTGCATTTCCCGCCGTACAGGGCTGAACGACATCAAACGTTCCTTCATAACAACCATCCCACAGTGCCGACGGTTGACGGTCGGAACGGAAGTTGCCGGAATCTCCGATATAAGTGGCGCTGTTTGCAAGATTGCCGGAAAGTACGGTGCCGCTCTCTGTCGTCGCGCTCTTGCTTGCAGACTGCGCGCTGTTGTTTCCCGCCGCATCGTAGGCGGAGACGGTGTAGGTATAGGTGGTGGAAGGAGAAAGTCCGGTGTCAGGGTACGAAGTGCCGGTGACGGTCGCTATCTGTGTGCCGTTTCTGAATATCTTGTAGCCGGTGACTCCGATGTTGTCGGTGGAGGCTGTCCAGGCGAGGTCAATAATACTTGAAGATATTACGGTGGCAACAAGACCGGTCGGGACGGTGGGAGCGGTGGTGTCGGAACCTTCAAATACGACAACAAGTTGTGGTTTGTTTACCCCTTCTTTGGAAGAATAATCTGCGCCATCGCTTGAAATACTTCTTACACGAATACTATATGTTCCATCGCCAACAATAAGAGGAGTAACATTCACATCGTACCATATTCCATTCGCAACCGATCCGAGAGTTCCGAGGGCTGTAGTATCGGCGGCTGGGGCATTATTCCACGTAACGCCGGATTCTGTCCATGAGCTGTTTGCTACTCGATAGAAACTGCCGCCTGAATTGGAAGAATTGATGTTATACAATCGGAGAGTGGCGCTTTTTACCGCCCTCCCGCTCAATCCCGTTACTGTAAATTTAAGAAGCGATTCATATGTTGATACGCCGGAGCTTGCGTCAAGTTCCAATGTGGAGTTTGAGCCAAAATTCGAGTCGGGAGAACCTTTCACAATAGTGGCATCCGCAACCGGCTGAAAAGTCAATGTGCCGCCTGTTGTACCCCCTCCCGATAAGGTCGTCGCGCTCTTGCTTGCAGACTGCGCGCTGTTGTTTCCCGCCGCATCATATGCAGAGACGGCGTAGGTGTAGGTGGTGGAAGGAGAAAGTCCGGTGTCAGGGTACGAAGTGCCGGTGACGGTCGCTATCTGTGTGCCGTTTCTGAATATCTTGTAGCCGGTGACTCCGACGTTGTCGGTGGAGGCTGTCCAGGCGAGGTTGATTTGAGAGGAGGAGATTGTGGTGGCAACAAGCCCGGTCGGGATAGTTGGGGCGATGCCGTCAGTGGTGGTGTTATTCACGGTAATAGTGATCGGTCCTGCACCTTTGGTGTTCCCCGCCGCGTCTCTTGCGATCGCTCCCACGGTATGAGAACCGTTCGCAACACCGGTCGTATCCCACGGTATGCTGTACGGGGCGGTGGTATCTTCCGCTCCAAAGTCTGCGCCATCGCGCCTGAACTGGACCCCCACTACGCCGACATTATCGCTTGCGATGGCGGTGATATTGATCGTTCCGGAAACCGTCGCACCTCCTGCCGGAGCGGTGAGCGTGACCGAGGGAGCGGTGATGTCGCCTCCTCCGCCGACCACAGTTCCCGAAAGTTCAAACTCTCTCGCCTGTGTTCCGGCACCGGAAACACCGACAACTGTCAGACGCACAAACTGAGCTTGAACGGCAAGTGATTTTG
>CAYRXD010000014.1:6115-23561 GCA_964428135.1 uncultured Candidatus Saccharibacteria bacterium
GAAACACCGACAACTGTCAGACGCACAAACTGAGCTTGAACGGCAAGTGATTTTGATGACCATGCGTTCATAAAGGCGTTCACGCCCGAGAAAGCGGTTGTCCATGCATCACTCGAGTTCTTTTTATATTCGAGTTTCCACGTTTTTGAAACCCATACGCCGTCCGCATCCCCAAACAGGCGTGCTTGGCTGAGGTTATACAGCTTCCCGAGATCAAAATTGACGTAAAAAGAACCAATGTTTGCATTTCCCGCCGTACAGGGCTGAACGACATCAAACGTTCCTTCATAACAACCATCCCACAGTGCCGACGGTTGACGGTCGGAACGGAAGTTGCCGGAATCTCCGATATAAGTGGCGCTGTTTGCAAGATTGCCGGAAAGTACGGTGTCGGTCGGCGTCGTCGCGCTCGCAGTACCGGAGTATCCGGAGAGATTTCCTGCGGCGTCAACGGCTCTGACGCGGTAAACGTAGACGGTGCTTGCCGAAAGTCCGGTGTTTGAGTAGGTGGTACCGGTCGGTGTGGCGATTTGCGCGAATGAAGTGCAACCGGTTCCCTGACAGCGTTCGAGGCGGTAGCCGGTCACTCCGACGTTATCGGTGGAGGCTGTCCATGCGAGGTTGATTTGTGAGGAAGAGATGGCGGTGGCGGCAAGACCGGCGGGGACGGTGGGCGGGGTGGTGTCGGTCGGCGGCGGCGCAGTACCACCCAATGACATTTCATAAATCTTTCCGTCATTTTCGGTTGGGACAGGGTCATTGTCAATTCCGCGATCGACAAGGTAAACGCTCAAAACTCCCGGATTAATACTTGACGGACCTAGAGTTACCCCGCCGGGACTGACAATAGGCGCGGCGGAAACATCAATCCAACGAATAAAGGTTCCGCTTGTCGTTATTTGACCCAAGACCTTCCCCACTCGAGCAAAAACATAAATGCTATCGCTCGCGGAATCGTAGAGAATCCCTTCCGGACCCGAAAGCCCGAGCCCGGAAACGTCAAAGCTTGTAACACTATCGCCTACTCCGTTGAAAATTCCGTCGGAACCGGGAGCAACGGTATATATCCGACTTGCCGCACTTTCCAAAACATACAAAACATTACGCTTCATATCGTAAGTTACATCTTCAAGGTCACCGGCGCCAATTCCCCCGAATGATCCGATGACAATATCGTCTGCGGTACAGAAACGTCCATCGGTCCCGATATCTCGTTCAAATACCTTATGAAGATTATCGTCAGTAATAAAGAAGTGCTTATTGTTTGGATTATAACCTATTCCGGTTGGCTCGGCACTGAAGCAGAGCGTGTTTGAAGTGCTCAAAAGCGTACCGGCTTTACTCATTCTGTAAATATTCGCTCCCGCATAAATCCCCATCTCGTCAACCTCAGAATCAGCTATGAGAAACTCGCCGGAAGGCAAATACGCTATTCCCGCCGGATCCGGGCTTGGCGGAACCCATGCGGACGTGTTAATGGTTCGAATCAGCGCTCCTTCCGGCGGCGTCCCAGCGAGTGTCGTCGCGCTCGCAGTACCGGAGTATCCGGAGAGGTTTCCCGCGGCATCAACGGCTCTGACGCGGTAGACGTAGACGGTGCTTGCCGAAAGTCCGGTGTTTGAGTAGGTGGTGCCGGTCGGTGTGGCGATTTGCGCGAATGAGGTGCAGCCTGTTCCCTGACAGCGTTCGAGGCGATAGCCGGTGACGCCGACGTTGTCGGTGGAGGCTGTCCAGGCGAGGTTGATTTGCGAGGAAGAGATTGCGGTGGCGGACAGACCGGTGGGGACTGACGGGGCTATGGTATCGGAGCCTGCGAGTGTCGTCGCGCTCTTGCTTGCACTTTGTGCGCTGTTGTTTCCCGCCGCATCGTATGCAGAAACGGCGTAGGTGTAGGTGGTGGAAGGAGAAAGTCCGGTGTTTGAGTAGGACGTGCCGGTGACGGTCGCTATCTGCGTGCCGTTTCTGAATACTTTGTAGCCGGTGACGCCGACGTTGTCGGTGGAGGCTGTCCATGAAAGGTTAATCTGGCTTGAGGAGATTGCTGTGGCGGCAAGACCGGTCGGGACGGTGGGGGCGGTGGTGTCGGTCGGAGGCGGAGTACCGCTCGTCGTATAAGTCGCAGTGTCGGTCTTTGAACCGGCAGAAGTGTAGTAATCCCATGTTGAAGTGGTATTGTTCATCGTAACAAAAAGAAAGCCTGTTTCCCCGCCGGAAGCCGCGAGACATTTTCTTGCGGGATGGAGCGAAGTACCGCCGGAACCGCTCGTAAGACAGGCTGTTGTGGCTTTTCTCCCACCGTTACCTATAGTGTAGAAACCGGAAGTGCTTCTTTCCGCGGGCCAGCGTTCATACACATGCGAGTGCCCCCAGAAACAGATATTCGCCTTGACGTCTTCACAGAGAGAGACGAGGTTATCGAGAGTTCCGGCACTGTAACTGTGTGAACCGGCAGACCAAGCATTGTTGTGCCAATAAACGATCTTCCATGGTTGCGTAGAGTTTTTGAGATCATTGTATGCCCATGCTATCTGGGCGGCAGAAGCGGACGGATTTGAACTATTGTAGCTTATGTTTGTCTCCGAATTGAGCGAAACGAAGTGAACATTACCATAGTCAAAAGAATAGGTGGTGTTTACTCCTCCCATCTTCCCTCCTCCGGGCCAAGCATTTTCTTGATCCATGACATCTTTCCCCGTATCTCCGCTTCGTACGTCACAACCGTTCGGCCACGCATCATGATTTCCGCAAGTAATGTAGTAGGGGGTGTTTTTGAGCGTTCCTTGATAAATGTCGTAATAGCGAGCGTCCTGTCTCCCCTCTGATGTAGCTGAAACACCTCCTCCGTACGGGTAAACGATGTCGCCCGCGTTTAATACGAAGTCCGGCTTTTTTGCCGCAAACTGCGCGGCAATACCGGTATCGCCATCGCTATCGCCAAAGATGGCAAAAGTAAATGGACTGCTCGCACCTTTGACCGGTGCGGTTTTAAAAGTGAACGACGTATCACCTCCGGGGCTCAATGTCGTACCCGAAGTGGAGACTTGGTAATAGTATCTTGTATCGGGAGTCAGTCCGGTAACGGTAACCGAATGCAGATAGCCGGGGGAGTTGTCTACGGTCTTAAATCCCGATGCACCCGTTGCGGCGCTTCCGTACGAGACGGTGGTACCGTAATTGACGACTGATGTTCCGCCCGTAGTGGACTTCCAATTGATAGTTATCGCTGTCGGGGTAACGTTTCCAACATATACCGGACGCTGAAGCGCCGGCGCCGCCTCTGCGGTAAACAAAAATCCGCTCGCCCAAAAGAGGACGGCGGAAAGGATTCCCCGTGCAAACAAAATTGTGCGGGAGTTTCGAAATGTGGGAGTTTTTGTGAAGGTGTTCATTGGTTTTAAAAACGGTCTCACCTTACGCACGATTGGAAAGATTTGGCGGTGAGGCCTCCAAAAGGAGGACTCACCGCCAAATCTCCGACTTTTTCGGTATCGCAATTGTGCGTAAGATGAATTAATGGTAACAAATAAAGATACTTAATCGTCTTCAGATTCAATAACGATAGACCCGGTACAATCCGCGCCGCAAGAAAAAAAATGGGTTCCAACACCAAGACCGCCCAGGAATATTTCAACTTTCGCTCCTTGCGGTACGAGCGCATTAATCCCGCTCTCGGGAATCTCAAATACGTAGTCCGCGTCAGCGGCGTTCAGAAAGAGCGACTTTTGCTCGGATAGTAAAAACCTGAATTCAGCGGGAGTAATACTTCCACTTTCGACAGTAGCGTAAAGAGCGCCGACAGACGGAGTCGCGGGAACCGCAACACTGACTGCTGTTTCCGTATTGACAGCAATCGCCGGGGTCGTCGCCCCGTTTGTCGCGGTAATTTCAGCTAGCTGTTTCATAAGACTCTCTACCATAGCAAGAAGAGAGTCGACCAAGGCACTCATCTCAGAAATACTCATGGCGGAAGTTGAGATCGTCTGTGCAAAAGATACATTTGCCGGAGCGAACACAACGACCAAGACAACAAACGCGCCGAACGCCGAACGCTTTATACAATGTACAAAATTGTTATACTGCATATAAAGTATATGATTACCTTCTTTTAAATTAAAATTCGAATTTTAAACAAGGAAAAATAATCGAATGAAGATTACTCAATACTATCATAATGTTCCCACAAAAGAATTCGTGGTTATCCACAGATGTTGCAACAAGCAAAAACCAACCCGCCGTCAAGCGGGTTGGTTTTTGATTCTTTTCAACACTTTATCATACTATGTCCTTAAGGAGCAATCTGTCCAAACGGCGCATTGAAAGGATTGTAGTCAGCCTCGAAGCTCTGAGCGGGTAATCCATGATCGGTGAGCCATTTATTGCGAACAGCAACCCACTTGTCTTTCGCCGCCTGACCCTCAAGGAAGGTGACGCCGCCCGGCTTCGGACCTTTGTACCCGCCCGTTGCACCGAGCCAGAGAATGAAGTTGTTGCTACCGACCCATGTGACCTCTGACGGAATATCAAGACTGCTCCATCCGCTTCGTGGAGTCGTACCGACGGCGAACACCGAGTCGCTGACAGCCACTTTGTGATTCGCCACGCCGCGACCCTGCCACTTGAACCATTTCCCGGGTCCGTGATACTGATCCTCTACTCCTCCGTCAAATGCGTTTGTCGGATAGAGTCTCACATAAGTCTTCTTCACATAGATTGTGTCGTCCTCGCTTGGTCCGATCGGATCGTTCGTGCCGACATTCTCGTTCTGCTCGCTCATGAAGGTAAAGGTACCGTCAATGAGACAGTTCTCCACCGTACCGGGCTCGAAACGATCATCTTCTATGGCATCATCGCGAATCGCGGTCATGTAGCAGTCGTGGACGTAGAATCGCGCGGTGTTGGAGTATTCCGGGTTTTCGCGGGATTTCATGCCGTCTTCGACGTTGTGTACGCGGAGATTTTTCCACTCCGCAAGTCCGCTATTCTGAATCTTAACGCCAACACCTCCGAAACCGGTTCCATTCACGCCATCGTGCACTTCTCTCCATGTCCATGATGTGGGAACGGAACCTTTGATGATGCCGCCGTTCCATATGATATTCTTTACTCCCGTACTGCTGGTAATATCAACGGCAGTGCTGTTTTTAGGTGAATCGCTCACCGACGTATTCGTCCACTGGCTTGCGTCAAAGAGCGTGTCGGAGGAGATTGATTTTGTGTATCGGGATGCCGACGTGCCGGTAAGCGTGATGGTGTTCATGGAAGAGCTCTGCGTCGTCGCGCTTGCGGTACTTCCGTATCCGGAGAGGTTTCCCGCGGCATCAACGGCTCTGACGCGGTAGACGTAGACGGTGCTTGCCGAAAGTCCGGTGTTTGAGTAGGTGGTGCCGGTCGGTGTGGCGATTTGCGCGAATGAGGTGCAGCCTGTTCCCTGACAGCGTTCGAGGCGATAGCCGGTGACGCCGATGTTGTCGGTGGAGGCTGTCCAGGCGAGGTTGATCTGGCTTGAGGAGACTGCGGTGGCGGACAGACCGGTGGGGACGGTGGGGGGGGTGGTGTCGGCGTTACTGACCGTAACCGTCACGGCAGCGGAAGTTTTCACATTTCCCGCCGCGTCTCTCGCAACGGCGGTCAGGGTATGGGAACCGTTGGCAACGGCGGTGGTGTTCCAGGAAGTGCTGTAAGGAGCGGTGGTGTCTTCAGTACCGAGGTTTACGCCATCGCGTTTGAATTGCACTCCGACAACTCCAACATTATCGCTTGCGGTGGCGGTGACTGAGATTGTTCCGGAAACGGTTGCACCCGCTGCCGGAGCGGCGAGGGAGATGGTGGGATCGGTGGCGTCAATCGTGACTTTCTCTAAATATTTTTCTACGCTCCAGCCATCCGGTGCGGCATCATAATTAATGTTCCACCACGTATTGCTGTTGCCGACAAACGGTCCGTCCACTATCGTACCCGTATTTCCGGTGGCTTGCGTCCCAAGAATGGTGCCGTTTGGCGTGGATCGGACATTCAACGGACCGGATGAAACTTTGACGCGATCGCCAATGGCAAATTTAGTAGAAACACCCCCGAGAGTCGTCGCGCTCTTGCTTGCCGACTGAGCGCTGTTGTTTCCTGCAGCATCGTAGGCGGAAACGGTGTAGATATAGGTGGTGGAAGGAGAAAGTCCGGTGTCCGGGTATGAAGTGCCGGTGACGGTCGCTACCTGCGTGCCATTGCGGAAGACTTTGTAGCCGGTGACTCCGACATTGTCGGTGGAGGCTGTCCAGGCGAGATCGATGATGCTTGAAGAGATGGCAGTGGCAACAAGCCCGGTCGGGACGGTGGGGGCGATGCCGTCAGTGATGGTATTGCTTACCGTCACGGTTATCACTGATGCGGTCTTTGTGTTTCCTGCCGCGTCTCTTGCGGTCGCAGTCAGAGTATGAGAACCATTCGCAACGGCGGTGGTGTTCCAGGAAGTGCTGTAAGGAGCGGTGGTGTCTTCAGTACCGAGGTTTACGCCATCGCGTTTGAATTGCACTCCGACAACTCCAACATTATCGCTTGCGGTGGCGGTGACTGAGATTGTTCCGGAAACGGTTGCACCCGCTGCCGGAGCGGCGAGGGAGATGGTGGGATCGGTGGTGTCGCCGCCACCTCCGCCGCCACCAGAAACTTGCTGGATCGGCGCATTGAAAGGACTGTAATCAGCCTCAAAACCCTGAGGAGACAGCCCATGATCGGTCAGCCATTTATTACGAACAGTGATCCACTTATTAATCGCCGAAGCACCTTCCAAGAATGTAGCGCCTGAAGGTTTCGGACCTTTATAGTTTCCGGGAGTACCGAGCCAGAGGATATAGTTATTACTGCCAGACCAAGTAACTTGAGAGGGGATATCAAGGCTTCCCCATCCGCTTCGAGGAGTTGTACCGATGGCAAATACGGAATCACTTACGACAAGTTTGTGATTTGCTACACCGCGACCTTGCCACTTGAACCATTTGCCGGCTCCGTGATACTGATCATTGACTGGATCAAATGCGTTTGTCGGGTACAGACGTACGTAAGAGCGTTTGATGTAAATCGTATCGTCTTCACCCGCGCCGATCGGATCGTTCGAGCCGACATTCTCGTTTTGCTCGCTGATGAAAGTATGGATACCGTCAAAGAGACAGTCTTGTACCGTACCCGGCTCGAACCGGTCATTGTCTATTGCATCATCACGAATCGCGGTCATATAACAATCCCGTAAGAGGAATTTTGATTTGTTGGAGTACTCCGGAGTTTCTCTTGCCTTTACTCCATCCTCGACGTTGTGTATACGGACATAGCGCCATTCTCCGAAACCGTTATTATGCGTAATCATACCCGCACCACTGAGGTCATCATGCGTCTGCTTCCATGTCCACGATTGAGGAATGGATCCTTTGATAATGCCGCCGTCCCAGATGATATTCTGGGCGCCGCTGCTCCCGGTAATTTCAACGCCTATAGCATTCTTGGGCGAAGTACTTACCGAAGTATTGGTATATTGCGTCGCGTCAAAGAGCGTGTCGGACGAAACTGATTTCGAATATCGCGACGACGAGGTGCCGGTAAGGGTAATGGTGGTGAGTGCCGCCTCTGCAACAGACACTACGGCGAGAGCAAGTGCGACAATCGAGACAACGAACGCCGGTCGTTTGGCGCGACGTATAAAATTATTGTACTGCATATAAAGTAATTATGATTACTTCTTTAAGTTTGTAATAATAAAAACAATCGGTCTGATAGATTATTTCAACAGTATAATACACTGACAGAGAAAGAACATTCGGTTATCCACAGTTTTTCGTTCCACACACAGCAAGACATCAAAAAAATCAGCCCGACCTGACTCGGGCTGATTTTTTAGAGATGGTCTTACTCCACGATCAAAGTTCCAATCTGTCCTCCTTCTCGATGTCCGGGGATATCGCAGTATATATCAAAAATTCCTTTTTTGGTTGGAGTAAAAGCAACATCGGTAATTGCACCGTCAGGAGTTTCTACATTGATACCCAATTCTTTTACCGTAAAGGTATGTTTTCCAACAGAGTCAATATGCAAAACAACCTTCTCACCAACTTTGAGTTTTATGGTTTCCGGCGAAAAGAAAAAATCACCGGACTTCATACCAATCTCCCTCCCGCTCACGCCCGACGACATGTCCATACCGGACATTGCCGCACCGGCAATATCGCCTGAACTGACAATTTTTTGATCCGGCGCGCTCTTTTTTTCAAAGCCAAGCAACCCAAAACCTACCGCCAAAAAGACAAAGAACAGTCCCGCGATCACTTCTTTTCTCGCTGAACGCACCGATACCGGCTCGGTCGCAAAAGCATACGTGCTGAAAAATGTGCCTGCGCGCGAAAAAACTTTCAGTTTCTCTCCGATGAAGATACCCAAGAAAAAAAAGAGTACTGTCGCAAAAATCAACCGCCACACGGACGAAGCCCCCGCCAAATACCTGAACGGTAAAAGTCCGGCAGAAGCGGCGGATGTTCCAAGTCCGCCCATACCGCCATTTTCCGTTATCGTAATATCATCAAGGTCTTCGAGGTGAAAGTACTCTTCCAAGTGTGTCAGCGTCAAACGTTCCGGCGGCAAATCCATATAAGCGGCGTTCCATGAACCTTTTTGGAATTTCTTGCCGTCAACCGATGTTTCTTTTACCGAGCGAAACCCGGGAGCTTCGGCATCGCCTTTCCCGAATACATATAAGTCCGTCTTTATATTTGAAGAACCCAGGGGCAGGCGAGGGAAACGGTTTAATGATTGTTTGGCAAGCAGCGCATCGATCTGCTCATCTTTAACGCCGAGGAACTGTTCTGAAGACACCCCATAAAAGAGCGTCGCCGCCGGACCATCAATATCAGGATCAATGGAAGCAAATTTGAGCGGCACAATTATTTTATCCGTATCGAAGGTTATCTTTATCGGCAGGGTATGCGCGGTATCAATGGTCAAGCTCTCCGAAGCGTCCCGTTGAATATGGATGCCGTTCACTTGCACTGCGACTACGTACCACCCTTTCCGCATATATTCATCAAGCACCGGATCCAGCCTTTTCGGAAGAAAATAGCCGGCATCTGAAAGCCAGAGTTTCAGTTTTTCCAGTCCGTCCGTCGGTTCAAAAACCTTGTGGGCAAGCAAACTGACTCCGCGAGTCTTCAGTGTCTCCGGTTCTGCGCCGGTGTCCGATAGCGTTTCTATTTGAGCGAAAAAATCGCTGGTCACGTTTTCGACATCAGGTTTTGATGGTACGGGAATGATCCAGTAAAAATCCCCCGCGAGCAGCGGATTGAAATCGAATGTCCATGAGGAAAGGAGTGTTTCCCGCTTGCCATCATAAAAAACCGCCGCCTGGACAGCCGTCGGCGCGATCTGCATGTAATCATTCGTGGAGAATGTCCCGGCAGCGTGCGCGGTTGGAACGAATAAAAATAGTACGCACAAACCGATGAACGAGGATGATAATTTCTGGAAAAATTTTGAATGCATGACTTTCGTTAGCGATATCCACACTATACCAACAAATACCGACGGTATACAAGAGGAGCATGAACATTTATACTGGTGAGCATATACACTATGCCTCCCATTATCCAAGAGCTTTTTATTGCCGTCACCCTCATTGGCGCCACCTCTCTCATTGGCGCAATCTTCGGGTATTTCACCTTTAAGAGACTGAAAGAGCACGAGAATGTCTTCAGTCTCTTCGCCGCTTACCTCATGCTTTTGCTTGGAACTTTCCTCCTCGTCATCTCCGTTATAAAATCAAAAGTCGCCCCCGGCGTGCACATTGACAGCGGGAAAGGGTTTCTTGTCGGCTTTGCCGCCGTCTGGCTCATTATGAACCTCTATCACCGCCTCTCAAAACACGATGCCGCCGGTGCACGCTACGGCATGGGGTTGATACTCTTCTTTATGCTCATGCTGCACGAGATGATCGAAGGGTTGGCGGTGGCAGAGATATTCTTTGAAATGAGCGGCGGGGGCGGGCTCGTTTTCGCATCTCTTGCCTCTTTACTCGTTCTCACGCTCCATGAATTCCCGGAAGGCATGATGCTCGTAATGCCGTTCTTTTTCGCGGGCGAAAACAAAAAAGGGCTTTTTGCGGTGTTTATAAATATCGCCGTATTTGCCGGAAGCGCCATTTTTGCCTATTTTGTCTTTTTGCGGCACATTGAGCTCACCCCCCACCAAGAAGCGCTGCTCGCAGGAATTCCCGCCGGCGGCATATTTTTCCTGGGGCTTCATGAGGCAAGAAACGCCTTACAAAAGGGCGTGCGCCAAACTTCACGACGCTTAAAAGCAATACTTGGCGCAGTATCCGGCTTAGTAACGGGAGTTATTATTTTCGTACTGATCCACACGAACGAAACCATTGAAACAAAAACGGAAGTGCGTATTTCCGGTTACGAAAAAGCCGCGAATGGCGAGATGATACCTATAATTTACGCGGATCCATGCGCGCACGAGTTTGACTTCCACGACTGCCTAGATTAGAAAAATTCGTTGGACCATCCAAATAGCTGAAATAACCGTAATGGCGCCGGAAAGTCCATAGACTGTCTCCGTAAGAAAACCGCGCTTTTTCACGATCCAGAGAAAAGAGATAAAAAGGACGATTACAATGAGCTGCCCGACCTCCACACCGACATTGAACGCAAGGAGTGCGGGGATGAAATAGGCTTTCGGAATATCTATTTCAGCAAGAGCGCCGGCAAAACCCAAGCCATGAACCAACCCGAAACCGAATGCGCTTATCCACCGCTCTTTCAGAACCTGTTCTTCCGTTCTTCCCTGTCTCATGATAACCACATTTCGCACGGCAGTATAAGCAATAGTAAACGCAATGAACGGCTCCACTATGCGCGAAGTCACGGTTATAAACCCTAAAGCCGCAAGAATAAGGGTAAGCGAATGCGCTATTGTAAACGATGTCACCACGATCAAAATATCCTTGTATTTCCGTACAATGAGATGAACCGCCAAAATAAAGAGAACATGGTCGAATCCGAACAGAACATGCGGAACCCCGAGACCGATGAATTGCTTTATTGCCGCAAATAACCCGCCAATGGATCTTTCATCCGGCTTCTTCTCTTTATTTTTTACAAGTGTCGCACCGGATACCGTTTGGACATCTGCCGTAAGCAGCGCCTCATGCTCTTCCCCCCGGAGAGAAAGGGTCAAAAAGTGATTCACGTCCTGAAAAAGGTCCAAAAAAAGCTTACTCTCCACTTTCAGATCGGCAATATCCGCCACGTCATCAGTACACTGAAACACGCCGCGCACGGTAGTCCCTTCCGCATCGAGAGCAACAGAATCTATTGAAGAGCGGCATCTTGAACCCCAGTTTTCAATAATGAAGTTGGCATCAAAATATCCGGAGGTAAAATTCACGCGTTCGCCGATGTCTTCCGTTCGGTAGGGAAGAGAGGAAGCGGTCGCAGTGATAAACGAAATTTCTTTTCCCTCTGCAAGAAGATGCGTCCTTGCCGCAATAAAATTTATCGGATCCGCATGCGCAAAGGAAACAAGAAAAAGGCACGCCGTGAGACAAAAAGCCATAAAAGACACATGTCTTTTATGGCTTTTTGTCCAATGTCTTAAAGAAAGTCTCATAGAAATTACCGACTAAAGAATTCGGAAAGTTTCGCGTTCACTTCGTCCGCTTCAGCAAAACGCCGCAAGTTGATAAGCGACTGCAGAAGCAATTGAAGCGGTTCCGGTCCGTCCCAATTCTGCCATCCGCCGGGGAAACTCTCCAATATCTCCACGACCATTTCGTCATTCTCTTGTCTCGCGGCAAAAACCGCACGATTGAACAAAGCAAGTTTTGCAAGCCATGGCGATTCTTTAGCGGCAAGCCGGAGAAGCTGGTCGGCTTCTTCATACTTCCCTCTTTCGGCTTTTACTCGCGCAAGATTTATCAAAGCCGGGGGGCGGTTAACAAAGGCAAGCACGCCCTCCTTTGGAGACACCACCGCTTCGTATTCTTCTTCCGCTTTGGCGTAGTCTTTCTTTTCAAAAAAATACGTCCCCAAATAGTACCGTCCTTCAATAAAATTTTCGTCTGCCGCCGTTTCAGGCGCAAAAAGGGTGAAGTCATCGGAAAAACGGCTTCCTGCTTGAAGCGTCGAAGTAAAACTAAGCCCGAGCCATAACACAAAGAGAAGAATCGCCGCATGATAAAACACCGATGCTTTTTCCCGAATCAGTTTCAAAAGCGCTATAAAAAACACCCCGACCCCGATGACGGCAAAATACCCATAGTGAGGAGAAGTGAAGCGCGGAATCGGCACAAGATTTAAAGCAGGAGCAAGCGCAATACCTCCAAAAAGCATTGTGCGCCCTATCGCCGAGCGCGGTCCGAAACGCCAAATCAGGTACAATGCGGCGGCTATGCTTGCAAGCGCAAGGAGTGCAAACGGATGCGTGACTGGCACTGGTGCCATCGCATCACTCAGTCCTGGCTTGAACGGACTTACCAAATGGGCAAGCTGGAATGAAAAAGCTTCGAGACGAGTGCCTATTGCCTGCGCAAACGGCAGAGCTTTGTAATCCAACACCCATCCTTCCGGCAGAGCGCGCATTCGCAAGAAAAAATAGATGCCGAATGCAGCAAGTTCTGCGAAAACAAGCCCCAGCGGAAATTTTTGTCTCAAAGGAGCGCCGTCGAGAAACTCCCAGAGAATCACGAGCGCAGGTATCCAGAATATCGCCGTTTCTTTTGAAAAAAGAGCGGATACGGTGCACAGAAACGCCCCGGCAATAAATACCGGGCGCTTATTCTTTCGATCGGAGATATAAAAAATCAGTGCCAAAAAAGTAAAGATCGTCACCAGTATCTCGCCGCGATACACGATAGAACCCACAGGAAGCCACGAAAGCGGATGGATACCGACCACAAACGCCGCAAGAAACGATGCTTTCTTCCCGAGATCAAAGAACGCTCGTGCAAAAAACACCGCCACAAGAGCAAGCATGACCTGAAGCACGATATTGGTGATGTGATACCCGGGCGCCCATGAACCGTACAGCCAGTGGTCAATTGAATAGAGAAGAGTGGATGTCGGTCGAAAAAACCCGGACTGTCCGAGAGGGCTTATAAACGAGCGGGTAAGTTCTGAAGGTGCGAGAATCGCCGCGCCGCCCTTGATGTCGCCATGGTCTATCCACGTGAAGCCGTTCTGAATATATGTGAAGTGCGCTAAAAACGTTACGAGTACAAGCCCAACCCACAGAAGAAGCCGCATGAGGCGCGGAAAACGAGCGGCGAAAGAAACAAGAAAATTTTTCATATTTGATGCGATTTCCACTATCCTACCACAAAACTCTCACCAAAAGAAATGCAGTCAAACTTCGCATATGCAAGAAAATGACTACACTGGCACAATAAAAAAATACCGGCATTTCTGCCGGTATTTTAATGAGCTTGAATACTGTGTCCTGGCGGCTACCTACTCTCCCCCGCGCGCTCGAACCAGCGGTTTACCTTCTGGGATTTAAAGCGAACAATTAATATTTCGAAGGGTTCGGTTCGGGGACAAAATTTTTCGGGTTTGCGTTCTTTATAATTTTCCCGTCTTCGTACACATACACTCCATCGGTCGCATAATTATGCGTGTCATTCTCAATCACAGAAAAAGTATTAATTTTCGCTTGCGATATTTTTTCGATCATATAGAAAACACTGTTCTCATCCTTGGAATAATACTGCCCCAATATTTGGAATGCCTGAGAGTCAGCATCCTCTATCCGCTTACCCAAAAGATAAACGGCATTTTTGTCTTTTGTATATTCCGTTCCGCTAAACTCAACAAATGTCTCAGGATCGGCACCTTTTATCGAAAAATCTTCGTAGAAAACTTTTTTGTAATCTTTCCCATACCAATATCCAAACGGAATAAACGAGGGAGTATCGGCATCAGCAAGTATCTTATTGCGGTAATAAACATGATTCTTATCTTTTGCGTACGCTTCGTTCAATGTATGAAAAGTAAGAAAGTCCGCCTCATTAAAAATTTCCCCGTTGATGTAAATATGATACTGGTCTTTCGCGTAATGGCTAGTCAAGGCTGTAAATGTTGACGGTGCAACACCGTCAACTAAAATAAGTTGCGAACCATTATAATAAAAGACTTCACCATTTTTTATTGTGTAATTTTGTATATTATCGGACACATAGTCGGAATAAGATGCCGGCAACACCGATTCTTTTTGTTCCGTGTTTCTAACAAAATTGCCACGAGAATATAAACCGAACAAAGTAATCAAAGAAAAAATAAAGATAGTCGCAATGCCGATTATTTTCATTTTTACATTATACCACGAAAACAGAAAAACACTACTATAAAATAGCAGTGCTTTTCTGTTTTTGAATACTTTGTCCCGGGCGCGCTACCTACTCTCCCCTCCTATCTCTTTTTTGGGAGTAATGCCGTCCTTAATTAAGGTTTCTGCATAAGTCCGTAAAAATTTTGAGGTGCGGGGTTGATAAAATTTTAAGGTTTATCGGGATAAACTGCAAAATTTTAGCAACGTCGCAACCAAAATTTTACGGACGAGGGTAGCGGAAGGATTAATTAAAGGACGGCATAACATCGGTACTACGAGGCTTAACTGCGAAGAGCTCATCCGCGAAACAATTTCTTTAGCTCGGTTTCAGATTTTCGTAAGATTTGGTTTTTTTGATTGAGTAAATTTTGAGACGTATCGAGATACGACTCAAGATTTACGATTGAGGAAAAGCCAAAGATTGCGCCAGAAGTCATTTGGCTGGAAGTGAGATATGAAATTGTTTTGCGGATGAGTCCTCGGTTCGGAATGGGTAGAGGTGTGACCCCTTGCGCAAAGACCACCGAAACAAAAAACAAAAAAGCCGACAAAATTGACTGCCGGCTTTTATTTTTAGTGACTTAACCCCCTTCTATATTTCCTTTGCTTCAATCATAAAATGGAGCAAAGGAACAGTACTAAAACCCCCAACGTCGTAAAAACCGAACCCAATTGAACCAGCTTGCCCTTGTTTTATTTCGGACAAAAGGATGTCCAAATCCTCATTGCAATTTTTAAGAAAAAGAAGTCTGTTTTTCTTATACACTAATCTGTCGGGTTTTTGATTCAACAATGAGGTATTCAGCTGTTCCTCTTCTTTTTTAACGTGTTCCTTTAGTTCATCCACACGAGCAACAGCCATCTCTCTAAACTGTTCTGATGTAATACCGCTACTTAATTCACTGATAAAAAGAGGATGCGAATTTTGCTCGCTTCTTATGATTTTTTTCGGTCGAATATCGGCAACATCCCCGTTCTTTTTTTTCACTAAAACTTCTTGAAGAACATACAGCGTCCTCCTGTCGATTAATTTAATTTTTTTCAAAACATTGCCTAGTGGGCTAAAAATAAGAGAAAATTCCTCAGCAACACAGGGTAACACTTTGTCTTTTTCAAAAAGAAGATGATGTTCTGCACCATTCAGGTCTACGTGACCACGAATGTTTTCTTTTAACGTTTCCATTTTAATCTCCTGTTACAAACCTAAGAAAAGTTTACCATACTTAATTATAAAAGTCAAATACCAAAATACCGCGATAAACAGCGGTATTTTGGTATAAAAAAATTGAATACTTTGTCCTGGCGGCTACCTACTCTCCCCCTTTCGGAGTACCATCGGTACTACGAGGCTTAACTGCTGAGTTCGGAATGGGATCAGGTGTGACCCTCGCGTCAAGCCACCAAGACAAAATATTCAAGGATTTTTTGAAAGACGAAATCGAAGGGGATGTAAAACATCCCCGAATAGATTTTGGCGCACCATACTGGATTCGAACCAATGACCTCCGGCTTTTCAGGCAATCCGTTGTTACATTTCATGGCGTCCCATGAAACTGCGGTACCCTAGAAGTACGGCATAACGAATTTCTTCGGCGCTCTGCCAACTGAGCTAATAGTGCCCAAAACCTACTCTCGAAACAATACTGCTCCGATTTCGTCCTTCAAAAATTTTTTTGTTTTTCATCGCAAGCAAGCACTTTTGTAAGTAACTGTGGTTTTCAACTTTCCTAATAGGAATCGACATATTAGTACTTCTCGGCTCAACGCCTCGCGGCGCTTACACCTAAAGCCTATCACCTAGTCATCTCCTAGGGGTCTCAACGATTCCTCATCTTGAAGTTGGCTTCGATCTTAGATGCTTTCAGATCTTATCCATTCCCGACATAGCTACTCGGCAGTGCTCCTGGCGGAACAGCCGATACACCAGAGGTCAGTTCATTCCGGTCCTCTCGTACTAGGAACGAATCTTCTCAAGAATCAACGCCTGCAGTAGATAGGAGACCAACCTGTCTCACGCATGTTTTCACTTGTTGCCAAGTGCATTGGACTATAGCTTAACCTATTTGGCTGACCGCTCGCGCGGCTCGCTAGGGTAAAGAAGTCGGTCTTATGACCGACAGCGAAAACCAAGGTTTTCGGACTTTCCTTACGACGACAAATTAAGGTTGTTGACGTTTAGTCTCTACGGGCATGTTTAATTATGAATTTCATAGAAGACGGTAGGAGAGATTATCTCCTA
This sequence comes from uncultured Candidatus Saccharibacteria bacterium, assembly GCA_964428135.1. Classification (GTDB taxonomy): domain Bacteria; phylum Patescibacteriota; class Minisyncoccia; order Phycocordibacterales; family CAIJYI01; genus CAIJYI01. The sequence goes on from CAYRXD010000014.1 coordinate 22,713, forward strand.
CCGAGAGGTGATGATGTGGGGTTCATAATTCCCGACCGCTTATTAAGAGCCGTCAAACATCTTATAGCAGACTATAATGCATCATCATTTTTATTTCCTCTACGAAACTCACAATTATTCATTTCCCTCGGAATTGTCTATCTAGCTGACCGCTCGCGCGGCTCGCTGTGGCTTAGAGGCTTGCTGTTAGCAAGCAACGAACGACATAGATTTTCCCGATATAAGTCAACTGATTGCCATATATATTTCTACATATGACCGCCGTGATATGGTTGATGTTATCTCTTTTATTATGTTTTCAATTAGACGAAATTTTCGATGGGATTCAGACGGTACATAAGTCAAAAGTCTATAAAGTCTATAAAGTCTATAAAGTCCGACGGCGTCGTACTTTACGGACTTTAAGGACTTTCGACTTTCCACTTCATGTACGGTCTGAACCCAGCTCGCGTATCTTTTTAATTGGCGAACAGCCAAACCCTTGGGACCTTCTCCAGCCCCAGGATAAGATGAGCCGACATCGAGGTGCCGAACTCCGCCGTCGATATGGACTCTTGGGCGGAACTAGCCTGTTATCCCCAGAGTAGCTTTTATCCGTTAATCTCCGGCCGCATCTAACGCGGACCGTCGGTTCACTTAGCCCCGCTTTCGCGGCTGCTCGGGATGTACCCCTTACAGTGAAGCCAGCTTGTGCCTATACACTATCGGCACGGTTTCCATTCGCGCCTAGCTGACCTTTGGACTCCTCCGTTACTTTTTAGGCATTTGTGTTAACAAAAATTTTAAATTTTTGCGAATAATACCGGAGTGATATTATTCCTTATTGTCGCCAATAAGATCGGACTATAC
>CAYRXD010000015.1:0-23248 GCA_964428135.1 uncultured Candidatus Saccharibacteria bacterium
ACCGGGTGAGCAAAAAGAGGGATTTTTGCTTTTCCTAAAATGGGGGTAAGACCAACCTGTTCTCTGGGGGCATGGCGGTGAATTTAAAAAAAGAGGTTACGCCAAATCTTAACACGAGAGTGATAAAAGATGCGGCAACTAACAGACCTCTGTCGCAGGCTACGATTGACGCTATGTTGCAAAAGCAAGAGAAAACGCGTAAAGCCTATATTTTGAGGGGGCAAGTTGCAGAGAAATCTGATGATTCGCTTATACTCGCTGTGTCTGTGGGCGATACAAGCTATGTGCTTCCGGTAACATTTTCTCCCAAAATGGTTTTTTCCCAAGAAGTGTCGGCGCCGGGCGATCAAGGGGGGTTCTCAAGAACCGAAGAAGTGCAAATATCGTTGGCTAATGTCCAAGTCGGCGCAGAAGTTTCGCTCATGTTCTCCGGGGGTGTCCTCCTTGCTGAAATTAATGACACAGAATCGCTTGAGGCAGATCGTTTGGTGGTAAATTTACCCCATTCGCCCGGATTTCTTGAGGATTAATCGCACTAATGCCAATTTGTTGATATGAAAAAAACACAAACACATTCCTGGCGCTGTCTTTTTTGTTTTTGATTGGTATTTTTATACCGCTTTTTACTCCGTTCGTTTCCATGAACGCAGCCAGTTGCGGTAATTTTAACGCTTCCGCTTATAATATAAGCAATAATGGAGGAAGTTCGACTTTTGTGCTTGGCGCGCCGATTCAGGCGACATTATCCTTAAACTCAAAGAAAATAACCAGCGGCGGAGGGGGAGAGAATGTGGATATTTTTCTGGTCATGGATGTCTCTAACTCCATGCATGGTATCGTTGACGGAGTAAAAAAGATGGATGCCGCAAAAGACGCCTTGCTTGATGTTATGGATAGCATCATCGCTGCCGGTAACTTGAACAACCGGGTGGGGTACATTACGTTCTCGGGGAATATCACGGTTCAAAAAGGTCTGACCAATAACTATAATGAGGTGAAGGTGGCGATCAGTAACACGACGGAAGATGAACCCGGTACCGGAACATCGATCGGCGGCGGGCTCTATACGGCAGGCGAGGAGTTTAAAAATAGCGTACTGAAGCCCGATACGAAGCGGTTTATCGTGTTGGCATCTGACGGGGTGCAGAACGGATCGCCAAGCATCACGACGGGCATCAACAATATCCCGGGCGATGTGACCGTCTATACTGTAGGGTTTGGCAACCCTACGTATCTGGACCCTGCTGAGATGACGCGAATCGCGGAAACTGCCGGTACGGGTACCGGCGAGTATTATTACTCCGATGTGAGAGATCTCATCACTGTCTTTAGGAACATAACAACACAAATACTCACAGTGCTTTCGCTCAAAAACATAGGGCTTGTGTTTACAAAAGACGACAAGACGCGTACAAGCTTAAGCTCCACCGCCCCCGCATATAATTCTTTCAATGTGTTGACGGGGGGTATTCAGTGGAATAATATCGGCGATCTTATCAGCGGGAAAAGTAAAAAGGTCGTGGTAAACCATACGGGAACGGCTGTAGGGACAAATATCCCATTAAATGCCAACTCTCTTACGGTGTCCTACGCTCTTTCGGGGACGCCATGCGTTGATACGGTGCCTGTAAATGTACGCCAGATAGATATTACTTCTCCGTGTATAGACACAACTTGGACACCTGCTTCAGCAACGTTTTGTACGACCCAGACACTCACTCAGACAAGTAATTGCGGGAATACCAGGACCATATCCGGGACAAAACAGTGTGTGCAGTGCGCCGATACCGTCGATAATGATTCTGATGGGGCGATAGACTATCCCCTGGATTCTGGCTGCTTCTCCGCAAACGACAACAGCGAAAAGAAACTTCGCTTCCAATTCTTTTAGTTTTCCGCACTCCGACTTTTTTTCATAACTTTATGATACCTCAAGTGTTCAGATTCATCTGCGGAAGTGGGCGCTGGCGAATTGCCGCGGCAAGCATTTTAGCGTTTGTCCCGTTTCCTCTTTTTGCCGAAACGCCGAAATATGAAAATCCGCTCGGATGCGGCATCACCTCAATTGCGCAGTTCATTAAGGGCGCGCTCACCATCATCATAAAAATAGGCGTTCCTCTCGGCGCAGTCTTTCTCATCTGGGCGGGCTTTTTGTTCGTTACGGCGCAGGGGAATGAAACAAAACTTGCGACGGCAAAAAAAACTTTCGTCTGGTCATGCATCGGACTCGCTGTTCTTCTCGGCTCATGGGTGCTTGCGGTCGCGGTAGAAGGAACGATCAAAAAACTTGGTGGAGGTCCTGTCGGCGGCGATGTCGCTGCTGATGGCGGGTGCGATGTCGGGGATCCGGAACCGGAGAAAGGAAAGTTTTTTTGGCATTCTGATGTCGAATTGACTCAAGTTGAATTGGCAGAGAGCGAGATGGAGCTGTTCACGTCTGCAGACACATCGTCAGTAAAAGCCGCACCATCGGAGCTTTACGATCCGAATCTTTTGATGCTTTTTGAGTATGTGCTGTATCATGAAAAGTATCTTGATGGTTATGGGGACACGCCTGATGAATGGCTGGAGGAGCTTATTGACGATAATCCGGACGATGACGTAGACTGTAAATACGAAGGGGGAATTATTTACATTCAAAACGATGATCTTGCCGTCAAAGATGAACAGACTTTTCTCTACGCAAAGTTCAACACTCTGGGAAACCCAACCAGATGGTATATTGGTCCGGTGGGAGATGACGGTTCAGCGCCCAATCCGGATGCCCTGATTGCATCCCTTCTGTCCGACAGTATCACCACCCTTTTTGATTTTCATACGCATCCTTATGGCGCGAGCGCAACCGAAGGACAGAAGATTAGTTCGCCAAGCATAGCAGATCTCGACGTCGCTTATCAGCAGAAAAAAACTTTTAAAACAAAAAAGATTATTCCTGCCGTTATCGCTCAAAACGCCGTGTGGGAGTATGCCATTGTCAATGGCGGGACATATCAAGAAGCGCTGCACTCCCTTCAGGGTGAAGTGGATAAGTTTTTTGCGAATTCCCCAAAGGCTTCAATCTATTTTGACAAAAGGTATAAATCTTGGAATCCAAGCTGCGGCACCTCTGGCGGTCGTTGTTCGGCAAAGGCGTGGGCGAAAGCAACAATTGATGCATTTTTCGAGGCGTACAAGGGTAAGTTTGGTTCAAGTGAAGAAAAGAACGGAAAAGACCTTGTTAAATACCTGAAAGATACTGACCGGTTTATGGAGTATGTCGGGGTAAGTGTTGATCTGATGTATGCATCCGGTATATTCGAGATAGAGAAACAAAAAACAAGACTCATTGCCGCGGCTGATAAGCTGGGTGTAAAATTGACTTTGGAAGATAAACCGCATCTGTTTTGCAAGAGTACTTTAGACTAAACCTTGTTTTTTACGGTAAGCGTTATGTAAAATGTTATTGACAAGCCCCTTCCGGCTTGCTAGGATGGAAACACGCTCATTTACGAGCTTGTTTTAATCTTATGGCAAAGACATCAGTTGTAGCGCGAGCGCTTAAAAGTCCCAAGTTTTCGACACGGATTGTCCGACGCTGTTTTCGTTGCGGAAGAAAGCACGGATTTATGAGAGATTTCAACCTTTGTCGAATTTGTTTCCGCGAGCTTGCCAACGAAGGCAAGATTCCCGGAGTAAGAAAATCATCATGGTAACCGACCCAATAGCAGACATGCTTGCTCAAATACGAAACGCGGGGAGCGCAAGGAAAGAATCCCTCGTACTGCCATACTCGAAACTTCGTTTCGCTGTTGCTTCCGTGCTCTTAAAGAACGGCTACGTGAAATCTGTCTCAAAAAAAGGGAAAAAAGTAATTAAGTCCATGGAAGTTGGTTTGGTCTACGAAGGCACCCGACCTCATGTTCAGGGCACTAAAAGAATTTCAAAGTCCTCCTGCCGGGTGTATATGGGATCAAAGGAAATAAAGCCCGTGCGCCACGGTTACGGTATGTTGGTTTTGTCGACGCCAAAAGGGCTGCTGACCGGTAATGAGGCGAGGAAGATGAAAGTCGGCGGCGAAGCCCTTTTTAAAATTTGGTAACCATTATTTTTCATTTAATTATTTTTCCGCAATGTCACGAATTGGTAAAAACGCTATTAGTATTCCGGCAAAGACCGAAGTTACGAAAAACGGCAGTGTGTTGGTCGTGAAAGGACCGCTCGGCGAACTCTCGAGAAGTTTCGGTAAAGAAGTCGACGTGGCTATTGCTGACGGGCAAGTACAGGTTACCCCTCTCAAACAAACGATCTTTGCGCGCGCGCTTTGGGGTACGACCGCGGCTCACCTTCGAAATATGATCCACGGCGTGAATACGCCGTTTGTAAAAAAGCTCATTGTTGAAGGGGTTGGTTTCAAGTCGGCGGTTACAGGGAAAGACATTGTGCTCAATCTCGGTTTTTCTCACCCTGTCCCCATTGAAATACCTCAGGGGCTTACCGTTATCGCAGAAAAGAACGTAGTCACTATTTCCGGCATTGATAAAGAAAAGGTCGGTTCATTTGCGGCGTTGCTCCGCTCAAAGAAGAAACCTGAGCCATACAAAGGGAAAGGTATCCGGTATGAAAATGAAGTTATCAGAAGGAAGGAAGGGAAGAAATCGTCTTAAAAAATATGAAATCTGTTAAAAATCAAAAATTAGCCGGACGCGAAAGAAGACACCGCCGTATTCGCGCGAAGGTGCTTGGTACAGCCGAGCGTCCGCGCCTTTCTATTTTTCGCTCCAATAAACATATTTACCTTCAGGTCATTGACGACGAAAAAGGCATAACGCTCGTGTCGGCATCTGATGCGGGAATGAAAGCATCTAAAGACACGAGTAAAAAAGCCAAGGGTAAGCTTGAAGCGTCCAAGGCTATCGGCGAAGAGGTTGCCAAGAGAGCAAGGGATAAAAAGATTTCAAAGGTGGTTTTTGACCGAGGCGGATATTTGTACGCCGGCAGGGTCAAGCAGGCCGCAGAGGGGGCTCGTGCGGGCGGACTCGACTTTTAATACTATCGAATCTGGCAGTATCTAAAATTTATTATGATGGAAAAAACAGTTCACAAACAATCGAACGCAAAAACAGGAGGCGCTTCGCAAAGACCGCCTTTTCGCGGCGGCAGTAATGGCTCTCGCCCTCCTCGCGGAGGGGCTTCCGGCAAAGGCGGCGGGAGCAAGAAAGGCGGCGGCAATGCTCCTCTGGGAAAACGCGGCGAACGCTATCGCCCGGAATTTGACCAAAAGATCATCGACATTCGGCGCGTGGCTCGCGTGGTCGCGGGCGGTCGCCGCTTCAGCTTCAGTGTTGTGGTGGTTATCGGCGACAAGAAAGGGAAGGTTGGCGTTGGTGTCGGGAAGGCGGGAGATACGGCGCTTGCCATAGAAAAATCCATTGCTAAGGCGAAAAAAGCCATGATAGAAATACGCCGAACCGATAGCGGTTCCATTCCCCATGAAACCGGAGCGAAGTATTCAAGCGCGCGATTGATCATTATGCCGGCTCCGGGCCGCGGTCTTGTGGCGGGAAGCTCCGTGCGCGCCGTGCTTGATTTGGCGGGAATCACGAATGTGACCACGAAACTCTTGTCGGGTACGAAAAATAAGCTGAATAATGCTCAAGCGGCTATTAAGGCACTTTCGCTTTTAAAAACCCCCAGAACGAAAGTAAAACTGGCAACAGAGGAAACAGAAGCCGTATCAGTTGCGGTACCCGAAACGGCGGAAAAAATATAAAATTTTGAATTTCGAATTTTGAATGAATAATTCAATATTTGAATATTCAAAATTGATTCAAAATTCAAAATTGATTCAAAATTCAAAATTAGAAATTCAGCACTATCTTTATGCAAATTCACGAAATCAAAAGAACGCATCCCAACAAAAAAGCGCGCCGCATCGGTCGCGGGGGTGTTCACGGTAAAACTTCCGGTCGCGGAACGAAGGGTCAAAAAGCTCGCGCCGGACGAAAGATGCGCCCTGAGTTGCGCGACATCATCAAGAAACTCCCAAAATTGCGCGGACACGGAAAGAATCGCGCACGCTCAGTCGACTCTTCCGTGGTGAAGCCGACCGTCGTAAAGCTTTCAATGATCGAGAAATTTTTTGACGGGGGCGCGGCGGTAACCCCGGCGACTCTCATGGAAAAAGAAGTCATCCGTTCTCTGAAAGGAAAAGTCCCGCAAGTAAAGCTTTTGGGAACAGGAGATCTTACAAAGAAGGTTTCCGTATCAGGCTGTCTTGTTTCCGCTTCCGCAAAGGCGAAGATTGAAAAGGCGGGAGGAAGCGTTGCGTAAAAAATTTCTAATTACCAATATCTAATTTCTAACAAAATGTCCAATGTGTAAATGTCAGAAAAGCGTCTCACTTTTGGCATTTTGAGTTTTATTGGGAATTGGATATTAGGAATTAGAAATTTGTTTTAAGCTATGTTCAAAAACTTTATAGACAAAACAACCCTCGTCTTTCACGACCGAATTCTTCGCATGAGGATCATGTTCGTGCTTCTTGGTTTTGCCGTCTTCAGGATTCTTTCCGCGGTTCCTATTCCGGGAATTCAGGCGGACAAGCTCAAAACCCTTCTTTCAGATTTTCAATTCCTCGGCTTTCTTAATGTTTTTTCCGGCGGCGGGTTATCGCAGCTTTCGATCGTGATGCTTGGTCTCGGTCCTTACATCACCGCGGTCATTATCATGCAGCTTCTGACGGTTATGTCGCCGAAACTCAAGGCGATGTATCACGAAGAAGGGGAGATCGGGCGGCGCCGCTTCACGCAATACGGCCGTCTTTTGACGGTACCCCTCGCGGCTTTGCAGGGCTTCGGTCTTTTAACGCTTCTTGAGAGACAGCAGGTTATTGCGCCGCTTTCCATTTTTGATATGACAGTGAATCTTATCGTTATTATCGCCGGAGCGCTTTTGCTCATGTGGATCGGGGAGCTGATGACAGAGTTCGGTATCGGGAATGGCACATCTCTTCTTATCTTTGCGGGTATAGTTACCGCGCTTCCGGCTCAAATGACCCAATTTTTCGCAGCATACGGCACCTCGTCTTTTCCATTTGTTGATCCGTCCATTATTCCAAGCGCTCTTGGCTTTTTGCTTGCCGCCATCGCTATCGTTGCCGGCGTGGTCTATGCCACGGAGGCTGAACGCCCCATTCCGGTCACGTACGCGAAGCAGGTGCGCGGCAATAAGACCTACGGAGGCGTATCCACCTATCTTCCTATACGAATCAACCAAGCGGGCGTGATCCCAATCATCTTCGCGCTCTCCATGCTTGTATTTCCTCAGGTGCTCGCGAACCTTTTTGCGGTTTTGGATCAGCCGGTTTTGCAGAAAATTTCCAAAGGACTCTTGGCATACCTTGCAAACACTTGGCTCTATTCCTCTACCTACTTCGTACTCGTGTTTGTCTTTACCTTCTTCTATACCGCCATTACTTTTGAACCGGACTCTGTTGCAACCAACCTCCAGAAGAACGGCGCATTCATTCCCGGCGTTCGACCGGGGCAGACGACGGCGGAATACATCGGAAAGATCGTAACTCGCGTGACGCTTGTGGGCGCAACATTCCTCGCCGTTATCGCGGTTTTACCGCTCGTCATGCGAAGCCTCACCGGAATTCAGGCGCTCGCTATCGGCGGCACCGCGCTCCTCATCGTCGTTTCCGTTGTTCTCGATCTCATCAAGAAAATCGATGCGCAAATTTCGATGCGGGAATACTAAAATAGAGCTATAGAACAATGGAACAGAAACAAAAATACCGCCAAAAGGCGGGATTTTTGTAATGCCTGCCTTCGGCTTATGTATTAGCCGAATAGGGCTGACGCCCCGCAAGCACAAATTAAATATACACTAAAAAGAATAAAAAATCCAAACCGGTAAAATATTGGGGCATTATCGCGATAATCGATGGAAGAAAGATAAAAGTAATCGTGAGAAAAATCGGAGATAACGGAAATTTTCATTTTTGGAGTATCGTACCGGCATGGGTAACCAACAAATATCGCGACATGAAACTTTTTAGTACAATGAAAGGCAATCCCGACGAAGATTAATGTATGGCAACAGTGGGACGACTAACGGCAATAAAAAAGCGGGGACTTTGTCCCCGCTTCTGCGTTTTTATTCGCCGCAGTATTTTTCCCACACCGGCTCAAAATCTTCTCTGAAGATTGCCATGATGTAGTCGTCTACTTTTTTACCGTCTACCAAGAAGTGGCGCCGACGGCAGCCTTCTTCGCGGTAGCCTGTTTTTTCGAGATACGCTTTGCTTCGCGGATTATTACTGAAAACATTGGAACAGATTTTTTCCAAACCAAGCGTATCGAAGGCGTGTTTCAGGAGAAGCAGTTTTGCTTCCGTTCCGTATCCTTTCGCCCAGTACTCCTTTTCTCCGATGAGCGCACCGGTGGTGCCGCGACGGTTTATCCAGTCAATACGATGAAGCCCGATGTTTCCGATATGGGCATGGTTTTCTTTGCTTATAATGGCGAGAACCACGTCATTATCACTTTTTTGCAGAGAATTGTACCACTCCTCTTCTTTTTGGAGGGAAGGAAGAGACTGGGTCGAGAGGAAGCGCCGTACTTCCGGATCGTTGATCCACCGGCAACAGCGCTGAAGGTCGTCTTTTTCAAATGGGCGCAAATAAACTTTTGCAAGTTTTGGGTGTGAAAGTGAAACAATATGCGTATTCATGATAGTCACCTTGTGTTTTGGTTGTTGAAAGAACAAGTTAAACGCCGAAAAAAAAGAAAACCCCTTGCTTTTTGTCCAGCCAAGGGGTTTCTACGGGGCTCTTTTGTAAGAGGAGAGCTAAAAACGCCATGGGTGAACAAAAACCTTGCGAAACGCGCAAGAAACCGGAGAAGTACCCCCGGAAAGGTTTTTGATATTATCCATGTGGCGTATTTTTTTCATGTCTTTTCTTTACTATACCGCGTTAACTGCATATTTGTCAAGCATCGTCTTATTTTTCCTCCGCTTCTCGCGGTTCGGAAAGGAACCCAAAGAAATACTCTCGCAGTTCTTGGAGTTCCCTTGTGAGCGAGGCAACGGTGTCTATGGCTTCTTCTGCGGCATACAAACGTTCGTGAAGCTCCGCGATAGTTTCTTGGTTTTGCTCGCTTTCCGGTTTGCAGAGTTCTTGCACCAAGAGCGTTTGCACTTGTTCGCGCAAAGAAACCGCTTTTTTGAAAAGATCATCAGTTTTCCTCTCTTTGTCCCAAATACGCCGAAAAGTCTTCTCGATTTCAAGGAGAAGTTCTTTTTGGATGATGGGCGGTTTCATTTCTTTTTCTTTCATGGTTTTTGGTAAAAAAGCCGGATAGTTACTGCGTGTTTATGATAGCAAAAAATGGGTTTTCCACAATACATCTATGAACCTCTATTATATAATTATGGTATTAGTAACTAGATGTTTACTTTATGGCACGACGCAACGATAAAGCACGAGCAATAAAACTACGATTGGAAGGTAAAAGTTATAGCGAAATTAAAGAAAGGCTGGGAATAAGCAAGGGAACACTCAGTTCTTGGCTTCAGGAATACCCGCTTTCCATTGAACGTATAAGGGAATTACGGGATAAAAACCCAAAGAGGATAGAAAATTTCCGAAATACCATGCGCCAAAAAAAAGAAAACCGGCTTCTGGTTTCTTATGAAAATATCTCAAAAAGAATTTTTTCGGTCTCTGAAAGAGAAATGTTTATCGCCGGGTTTTTTCTTTATTGGGCGGAAGGAACAAAGACAACAGCTGCAACCACTTCGCTTTCGAACACTGACCCGGCGATGATCAGGTTTTTTATACAGTGGCTTGAGTCCTTCGGTGTCGCAAAAAAAGACCTTAGGGTGCATTTGCATCTTTATTCTGACATGGACACATCACAATACCTCTCCTTCTGGGCAAAAGAGACACATATTCCTTTATCGCAATTTAGGAAACCTTACATTAAGAAAGTAAAAGAAAAAGATATAACTCGAAAAGGCAGATTCGGGCACGGGACATGTAATATTATTTACGAAAACGCCATTGTCTGCAATGAGGTTCTTATGGGTATGAAGTATCTTCAAAATATCTTTAAATAGCAGTTTTTTGTGCGCGCACATGGACTTGAACCATGAACCTTTTGGATATAAGCCAAATGCTCTAACCAATTGAGCTATGCGCGCATTTTTAGGCGTAGGCGGGAGTATTGAGTGCTTCCTCATCGAAGTTTATAGCATTTTTTAGGTTTTCGCAATAAAACTTGACTTAATTTAGTAACTATGATATTCTAAAAATGAGCAATTTCGCTCTTTCACAAACGAGGACAGACCATGAAAAATGGGACAGACTCACCAAAAAACTTAAAACAACTCGCCATACTTGCGGGAATCAGCACGGAGGTTTTGTACAGTATTTTCGACGACGCAGATACTGATTATTACATCGCACACAAGGCGGAGTTCAGAAAAAGAATTTCCGAACTCAAACGTAAACTTCCGGTCATGGGGGACTATTTTAACCTCCGCACCGAAGAACAGCAATTCTGGAAGGAGTATTTCAAATGGAATGTTGATTTCGGCAGGGTATTTATTCCACCGAAACCGGAAATCGGTTCGTGGTTGCTTCTCACGCAAGCGCAAGGCATGACGAACAACAAAATGTTCGCACGAATGGAACAGCTGTTCAAATGCTGGAGATATTCGGACGACCTTGATGTCGCGGTACCGACTAACGCGCGAACAACAGAAAACCACTACGCCGTCTGGGTTCGCGATGGGGTTGAACCGGATGCGGAATTCTTGGGGAAATCAACTCGCGAGGCGGACCCTGATATGAAAATCGGAGTAACCTTACTTGAGAGAAATACCCTTGAGGTCAAGTATTATGCCAAAACCGGCAAGCATCTTGATATCGTGGGTGGCACTCGGTGTTCCGCTTCCCTCGATTCCGACGGTAACGTGCCGAACGTGTACTGGAATCCGGATGACGGCGCGGTGGACGTGTGCTGGCGCGGCGTGGGCCGCTCGTACGACAAGTGGGGTATCCGTCGGGCAGTTTACTCTTAAACCTCTTTCCTTTTCCTCGCTTTTCTTTATTCCCGCATTCGCAGAATGCGGGAATTTTGTGTTATACTGAGTGACAGGCAAAAAAATTTGACTTTTGCGTCATATCGAGTATTATGGAATAAACGCCTCGTGGGGGCGGTTTTTAGAACCGCGGAAAAACTCACGGGCGATAATATATAAAATACCATGCAGAAATTCATTGAATATCTCAAGGATACGCAAGCGGAAATGAAACACGTGAGCTGGCCCACCAAAGACCAGACTGTTTCTTATACGGTTTTGGTAGTCATTCTTTCTCTGGTTGCCGCCGTTCTTTTGGGGGTATTTGATGTGGCGTTCAGTAAAGTTTTGAAAATTATTCTACGGTAGCATAAAAACTAAAAACCTTTAACATTATGGGAAAACAAGAAGTCCAAGGCGAGCGGAGCTGGTACGCGATCCATACGTACGCCGGCTACGAGAATGCTGTTGCGAGAAATCTCAAACAGCGCATTGAATCTCTCGGCATGGAAGACAAGATCTTCAATGTCATTGTTCCTGTGGAAAAGAAGATCAAGGTGAAAGCGGGGAAGCGCGTTGAGGTGGAAGAGAAGATCTATCCCGGCTACGTGCTTGTGGACATGATCGTAACGGACGATTCGTGGTATGTCGTGCGCAATACTCCGCGAGTGACGGGCTTTGTCGGTGCCGGAGTGACTCCCGTGCCTCTCGATAAGACGGAAGTATCCGCGCTCTTCGGACGCATGGGCGGAGATACCGTGAAGCACAAGATTGAACTCCAAGAGGGCGAGGCGGTCATCATCACCGATGGACCGTTTAAAGACCTTGAAGGGAAAGTTTCCGAAGTGGACGATGATCGCGGCAAGGTGAAGGTCCTCGTTTCGATGTTCGGACGAGAAACGCCGGTTGAGCTGGATTTCTTGCAGTTGCGGAAGATATAACACGCAGTCGAAAGTCTATAAAGTCGAAAGTCCGTAAAGTCTTTAATGTTTAAAAAGTGCGGGTTATGCATTTTTTAGCTTCTAACTTTAAAACTTTATCGCTCGGCAGACTTTATGGATATTATGGACTTTACAGACTTTTAACTTAACATATATGGCAAAAACAGTAGTCAAAAAAATAAAATTACAGATTGAGGCGGGAAAAGCGAATCCTTCGCCTCCGGTCGGTCCGGCGCTCGGACAGGCGGGTATCAATATCGGCGATTTCGTTAATAAATTCAACGAGGCGACGCGCGATAGAATGGGGAACATCATTCCTGTCAAGATAAATGTGTACGATGACCGCAGCTACGACTTCGTCTTAAAAACCCCGCCTGCATCGCGGCTCATCCTGAAAGTGACCGGTCTTGCGAAAGGTTCCAGCAAAAATGCCGTCACTAAAGCGGGGAAGATTACGAATGCGCAAGTACGCGAAGTGGCGGAAATGAAAATGACCGACCTCTCCGCGAATGACATTGATGCCGCTATGAAAATTATTGCAGGCACCGCGCGTTCAATGGGAATTGAGGTGAAAGGGTAAAAGAAGAAGAAAGAATCAGGAATCAAGAATACGATGACGAAAAGCTCCGCCGAACGGCGGGCTTTTTGTTGTAATTTTCCAGATTTTGTGGTAGCATTCAGTCATGAGTTACACTTTTCGTACTATTATAGAACCCGATGAAAACGGAACATTTCATGCCTATGTTCCCGCACTTTCCGGGTGCCACACGTGGGGCGAGACGCTCGTCGAAACAAGGAAAAATCTTCGAGAAGCGATTCTCGTGTATCTTGAAAGCATGCGCGAAGACGGAGAAGTCATCCCAAAAGATGCGGGTTTTGAATCTTTTGAAACAGTGTCGGATAAAGAATTTGCGCGCGTGCAGTAATAACAGCCATGCCGAAACTCCCAGCAGTAGACGATAAAGATGTTGTCCGGATTCTGAAAAAATTCGGATTTTTCGAGCAAAGACAAAAAGGAAGCCATTTGGTAATGAAACATGAAGACGGGAGACGGTCTGTCGTCGCGATGCACAATGGAAAGCCAATTCCAAACGGGACGCTTTCAGCAATCCTCCGCGATGCCGAGATTTCAAAAGAAGAATTCATTGGGGCGTTGAAGGGATAACAGTGAAGCATATGGGGGCGACTACAGAAAAATACCAAGCTCGGTTTGGTGTTTTTCTGTTTTTATGGTAAGAATAGGGGAGGTTTTTGATTTTTGACTAAAGTACGAGGTATAAATTATGAACCGGCAAGAATTTTTGTCGCTTTTTGCGGAAAATACGGAGAAACGAAGCCGCACATCAGCGGGGGTTGGAGAAACGTCAATAAGTCCGGCGAAAATGGATTTATTGAAGGCAGGCGATGACTTGAAGCGGCAAGTGCGCGAAAACACTTTGACGCTTGCCGAGGAAATATGGGAAACACCCGGCGTGCATATGGATGCTTCTCTCGTTCGCTCTTTTTTGGAGAGCTGGTTTGATACCATTCACACAGATATTCTCGAGAGAAATGCGAACAAATACCGCTTGTGGGAAGCGAGCTACGCACATCCCGAGAAGAGTCCGCCGCCGGAATATCTTGGGGTGTGGATGGATGTTTTTTATGCGGAAATTGTGAAAAAAATGATACTGACGGACGGTAAATCGGTGAAGTCGGTCGCTATATTGCTGGCGTGGGCTGACAGGGAAATGGATCTTGTTATCCACCCGTGGAGCGACGGATGCGGACGAATGTCGACCGCTCTCGTCATGTGGCTCGCGCTTCAAGTATCGGAAGTCGGTTTTCCGAAGTTTAGCAAACGAGAGGAACATTATACAGCAATGAAAACAGCCATGAGGCACACGGAGTATTTTCTGAAATGTCTCAAGCCGTAAACGGCTCATGCGCCTTGTCCCCTTGTCGGATAAGGCGCTTTTTGTGATAATTAAAAAACGATGACAGAAGAAAACGATAGAGAAAAAATTATTGAGTATATAAAAAAGAAACACGAAGGGCAGATGCGCGCTGAGAATGTTCCCACGTGGCATCATCTCGCCCGGGTGGCTCATATTTTGGAAACTGTTTTGGAAAAATACAAAGAGGGGACGGCGGAGGAAAGGCAAGCGATAATCCGCGCAGGATACGGACATGATCTTTTGGAAGATACGAATGCCACAGAGGAAGAGCTTATCGAATTTTTCGGTAAAGACGGTGCGCTTATTATTCATGGGGACACAAATGAATGGGGCGATGGCGATGTGCGTCCGTATGTGGAGAAAATGCGCTGCGAGCCGGAGAGTGTTCGCCTTGTAAAACTTGCCGACCTCTATGATAATGTCAGCAACGTTACGTACTGTCTCCCCGCGCTTGGGTCGGGGTGGGTCACTTCATATTTTTTTCGCGTTGTGACGCCCATGTATGAAATGGTTATCGATTCGCCCTTTATTGTTTACGAAAAATCCGGAGACGAATTAAAAGCAATGGCTCAAAACGCTTTTTCGCTCCTTCACGACGAATTTTTACGATATCGGTCCCTTTGATTTTTGAGACAGTCTCTGCTATTCTTTACAAAGAATTGTAAAATCCTGAAACAAATGGAAGGAGGTTTTTTGTGTTACAGCCCATTCCGCTTGCAATTTTTGAAGCGCGTACCGGCATCTCTCGAGACACCATAAC
Organism: uncultured Candidatus Saccharibacteria bacterium; assembly: GCA_964428135.1. GTDB lineage: Bacteria > Patescibacteriota > Minisyncoccia > Phycocordibacterales > CAIJYI01 > CAIJYI01. Next base: position 14,709 of record CAYRXD010000015.1, read on the forward strand.
GCCGTTCTGGTCAAATGCGTTCGGGATCGTTGCGCTTCGCGACATTGTGTCTGTCCAGAGCATACAAGTCATGTCGGAAGAGTATTTGCGAAAGATTCTTCATAATACTTCCCTCGAAGGAAACGAAAAGCTTCGCGCATACGAAGGGTGCACGATACAGCGTGCCCGGCTTGACCCGCACAACATGCTTGTCGGGCAGACGTTTGTTGAACGCGCGAAATGTCGTCAAATGTTGGAACACCTTTCCGGTATTTTTGACGGATTTTGCGTCAGCCGCGGTTTTGCAAAAAGCATCCCCCTCATCATTCTTGGGACGACAAAAGACGGCTTGTGCGCCATAGCGCATTATTTGCCGCCTATCGTGGAGCAGCACAATGGCGGACTCTATCTGCTTGATGGTGTTCATCGGTGTTATCTTGTCAGCGCCATCGGGACGACGATTGAGGCAATTGTTTTGAAGGGCGTGCAAATACCATTTCCGTGCGATGTGCATACATGGGCATCGCTTCGCCCTGTTGACGAGAAACCGCCGAGTTCTGAACGATTCTATAATCTTCGCCCCGATATCTTCCGCGATCTTAAATGGGTCGGGGTGGACGGGTAGGCACAATACGTATTTTTGAAAGCTCGGTGTGCCCGGGCTTTTTTGTTACATATTTTTCGCGTATAATACTCTCATGAAAGGGGAAGATAAAAAGAATAAAACCACACACACAAAACCATCGTGGGACGAGTATTTTTTGAAGCTTACCGAGGTTGTGGGTACGCGGGCGACGTGCGATCGCGGGCGATCCGGCTGTGTTATTTCTCGCGACAAGCGGATTCTTGCGACGGGGTATGTCGGAGCGCCCGCAGGTCTGCCTCATTGCGACGATGTCGGACATGAACTTCATACGATCACGCAGGCGGACGGCGCAAAGTCGGAACACTGCATTCGTACGGCGCATGCGGAGCAGAATGCCATTGTCCATGCCGCTCGCGTCGGCGTTTCTCTTGAAGGAGGGACTCTCTACTGCCACATGACCCCATGCTATGCTTGTGCGAAGATGATTATCAATTCGGGAATTAAGCGCGTAGTGTGTCTGAAAGATTATCACGCGAGCGCGCGCAGCAAAGAAGTCTTTCAAGAAGCGGGAATCGAGCAGAGCATCATTATTAACGAGGTGGAAATCTATGACCATGCGGGAAAATGAGAATGCCGAGAAAAAAATGAAAAAAATCTTTGGGTTCGCCGGTGAAATGGCGAGCGGCAAAACGACTGCCGCGGAATATGTTTTGAAAAAATGCGATGGCGTATCTTATCGTTTTTCCGATCCGCTTCGGGATGTGCTCGCCCGCATCGGTCTTCCAAATACGCGAGAAAATTTGCAAATACTCTCCACTTCTTTGCGCCAAAATTTTGGCGAAGATGTGCTGGCGAAGATTGTTTTTGAGGATGTCAAAAATACGAAAAATCCATGTATCGTCATTGACGGCATCCGCCGCCCCGACGATATCAAATACCTGCGCACGCTTCGGGAGTTTATTCTGATATATATACGAACGGATTTGAATAATCGCTATTCTCGGCTTGCGAAAAGACAAGAAAATTCGGATGATTTCGGAAAAACGCTCGAAGAGTTTGAAAAGGAACAAAAACAAGAAGCGGAAGCAAAAATCAGAGAGCTTGAGCCGTCTGCGGATATTGTGATTGAAAACAATGGGACGCTTGAGGAGTTTTATAAGAAAATTTGCTTTTACGCCGACACAGTGGTATCTTAAATAAAGATTATTTTTTAAAAAGGATGCTCATATGAAACAATATTGTGACCTGCTGGAACACATCAAAGTAAACGGCGTGAAAAAAACCGACCGCACGGGAACGGGGACGCTTTCCGTTTTCGGGTACCAAATGCGGTTTGATTTGTCGGAAACGTTTCCTGTTGTGACAACGAAAAAACTTCATCTGAAGTCCGTCATCCACGAGCTTTTATGGTTTTTGTGCGGGGGCACGAATGTGAAATATCTTCGCGATAATGGCGTAACCATCTGGGACGAGTGGGCTGACGAAAACGGCGAGCTTGGTCCGGTGTACGGGTATCAGTGGCGCTCGTGGCCGACACCGGACGGACGGCATATTGATCAAATTTCGCAGGTGATTGAGCAAATCAAAAAAACCCCCGACTCGCGGCGGCTTATCGTTTCCGCGTGGAATGTCGGAGAGATTGAACAAATGGCTTTGCCTCCCTGTCATGCTTTCTTTCAGTTTTATGTCGCGGACGGCAAACTTTCATGTCAGCTCTATCAGCGCAGTTGCGATATGTTTCTCGGCGTACCCTTCAATATCGCGTCATATGCTCTGCTTACTCTTATGGTGGCGCAAGTGACAGGGCTTAAACCCGGAGAATTTGTCTGGACGGGAGGAGATGTACATCTCTACCTTAATCATCTTGAGCAGGTTGACCTCCAGCTTTCTCGAGAACCGCGAGTGCTGCCGCAAATGAAAATCAACCCCGGCGTAAAAGATATATTCGACTTTACGTTTGAAGATTTTGAGCTTGTCGGGTATGACCCCCATCCGGGAATTAAAGCCCCAATAGCCGTATAAAAGGCGGATAATGTCATGAAAACGATTTCACTTATTGCCGCGATGGGGCACAATCGCATTATCGGGAATCAGGGAAAAATTCCTTGGAACCTGCCCGAAGACCTCAAATTCTTCAAAAGAATCACAATGGGACGCCCAATTATCATGGGGCGAAAAACATATGAATCAATCGGACGCGTTCTTCCCGGACGGATAAATATCATCATTACTTCGCATGAAAAATATACGCAAGCTCCGGACGCGATAATCGCGCGCACGCTTGAGGAAGCATTTGCTTTTGCTCCGGAAGGAGAGATCTTTGTTATCGGCGGCGAGCGGGTCTATTGCGAAGCGCTCCTTGCCGCAAACCGTCTCTACCTTACTTTTGTGGACGGCGACTTTTCAGGGGACGCATTTTTCCCGGCGTTTGATTTGGACGACTGGAAAGAAATTTCGCGGGAGAGTTTTCCGCTTATGGAAAGAGTCATTTTTGAGAGAAGATAGAGGTACCAAGCCGTCTCGCATGGAGCGAGGCGGTTTCTTTTATTTTTTTAACGCTTTGTGGTTAAATAAAAAAAGAGATAATTTGTCGGAGAAATACACAATGGCAACAAAAGGTAAATTTATAGTGATTGACGGGCTTGACGGCTGCGGAAAGGGGACGCAGATGAAGATGCTTGAGGAAAAACTTGCGATGCTTGGCAATGTGATTTTTACTCGCGAACCCGGAGGCACTCCGTATGCGGAGGAGATTCGGAGTTTGATTTTGGGCGATTTGGCGAAGGATTTAAGCGCGCTTACGCAGTTTTTTCTGTTTTTGGCGGCACGGAACGACCATATGGAAAAGAGAGTTATTCCGGCGCTTTGCGCGGGTACGCATGTTATTTCAGATAGAGGAGATTCGTCGACATGGGCGTTTCAAATTTACGGCGGTGAAAGCATGTCTCTTCGGGAGCGTTTTTTGGAAACGCGCAAATGGGTTCTCGGAGAGCATGAGCCTGATTTGTATATCGTGCTTGACTTGAAACCCGAAATTGCATTTGAGAGAACACGAAATGATACGTCGCGCGAAAAGACTCATTTTGATAACCAGTTGATTGAGTATCATGCGCGAGTCCGTGCGGGGTTTCTTGAGTTCAGTAAGTTTTTTCCGGTGCGCATTGTCGAAGCGAGTCGTTCAAAAGAAGAAATTCATGCGGATATTTTTGCGGCTGTTCTAGCAGTGCTCAGAAAATAATATACATCGCCCCCAATTTTTTTCGGGGGCGATTTTTTGCTATACTGTTTCTATGTCTCTCGTATTCAAAATCAAACGCCTCCGCGAAGACGCAAAAATTCCGCAGTATGCCCACCCGGGGGATGCGGGGCTTGATTTGTTTGCTGTAGAAGACGTAACGCTTGCGCCGAATGAACGTGCCGCGGTGCCGATGGGTATTGCGATGGAAATACCTGATGGGCACGTCGGACTCATTTGGGACAAGAGCGGGCTTTCGATAAAACACGGACTGAAAACGCTCGGCGGGGTAATAGACTCGGAGTATCGGGGAGAAATTCTCGTCGGTGTTATAAATTTGTCGGACGAAAAATATACGATACGCAAAGGAGAAAAAGTCGCGCAAATGATTATTCAGCGAAAAGAAACGATACTCGTTGAAGAAGCGGTGGAATTGAGCTATACTGTGCGGGGGAAGGGAGGCTTTGGGAGTACGGGAAAGTGATTTCTTCATTATGTTGTGTTATAACAACAATATTGTAAGTATTATTCGCTTAATGTAAAAAGCATGAAAAAACTTTTTATTATATCTCTTTTTGTTTTGTTTCCGGTGTCGTCTGTTTTTGCAGAGACGAGTATTGGTGTTGGTGCGAGCGGGTCTGACGTGACCAATCTTCAGACCATACTCAAGTCGGATGCATCTATTTATCCCGAGGGTGTCGTCACGGGATATTACGGCTCGCTCACCGCAAATGCAGTGAAGCGCCTTCAGGCGAAGTATGGACTTGCAGAGACGGGGGTTTTTAATGATCCGTTGCGTCGGATCATTTTTCCCGAAAACCGAATTTTAACGGTCGTGTCTCCGAACGGCGGCGAAACATGGACGACGGGCGCGAGTCAGGCAGTATCGTGGACTATTACGTCATCAGGTAACCCTCCGCCAATGATCCTTGATTCCACTCAAGCCGTTCAGTCGTCGGTTGGAACAGCGCAGATATCGGCGGCAAGCCCTGACTGGTATGAAGGACGCCCGTCGTACCCGATCCGATATTTTTATGATGTTCTGACAATCTCCCTCGTGAAGGATTCCGATCCTTCTTTTGTAAGGATTCTCGGACGCGCGAATATAGGGGATTTGAAGGCAAGCGTTGTGTTGCCGATAAACACGCTTAACGCCAGCGATTACCGTGTCAGAATTTCCACGGAGTTTCCTTGCGCAAATTACAGATGCCCGATGCTTTTCCCGAATTATGGAAACTTGTCAGATACGAGCGACGGCACATTTACCATTGTTGGCGGTGCAGCCGCTCCTCGCCCAACGACCCCAGCGACCATTGCAGAACTCAAAAGGCGTATCACGGGGCTTGAAATCATCGCACAAAATCTAACCAAGGAGATTGCGGAAATGAGAGCGCTGATCATGAACCTCTAAAGACGAAGAAAAGAACGCCCGAAAGTCCCCTCCGGGCGTTCTTTGTATTTTTGGGGGAGTGATGTAGGATATGGCTATGAGAACGAAAGGGAACAATTACGCTTTTATCGACAATCAGAACGTGAATTTGGCTATTCGCGGGCTTGGGTGGCGGTTGGACTGGGTGCGGTTTCGGGTGTATTTGAAAGAAAAATACGGAGTCTCAAATGCTTTTCTTTTTTTGGGATTCATGCCGAAAAATCAGAACATGTACGATTTTCTCACGGCTTGCGGTTACATCATAATTTTTAAACCAGTCGTGGAGGTTATCAGCGGGACAAAAGGAAATTGCGACGCGGAGCTCGTTTTACACACGATGATACATTTTGAAAATTTTACCAAAGCGATTATCGTGAGCGGCGATGGTGATTTTGCCTGCCTTGTGGAATACCTCAGGGACAAAAATAAACTTGAAAGATTAATCGTGCCGAACAAAAAGAGGTATTCTAAACTTCTCAAGATGGTGCTTGCGGGGAAACATGTTTCTTTCATGAATGACATGGAGGTAGCCCTGCAATACAAACCAAAAATGCCGCCGGACAAACCGGACGGCACTTTCGTTGGGGGGTCTACATAAGGACGGAACCTTATGCCTGCCCTACCCATGGTGATAATTTAAGTATCACAAAAAGAAAAAAAAAGTCAATATGATAAAAGACATTTTCGAAAAAACAATACGAAATATTCTTGAGGCGCAGGGAATCGCGGTGCCGAGTTTTATTGTGGAAAAGTCGCTTACTTTTGGCGATTATGCGACGAATGCGGCGCTTGCGGGCGCGAAAGAATTGAAGAAGAGTCCGCGCGAGGCGGCGGAGTTTTTGGTAAATGAACTTGGGAAGTCAGGGGAGGTGAATGAAGTGGTTTCCAAAATAGAGATTGCCGGTCCCGGGTTTATAAATTTTTACATGAAAGACGAGGTCGTTCGCAAACACATCGGCGAGATTATTTCTCTCGGCGCAGAGTACGGGAAAAATAAAACGCTTGAAGGGCGGAAAGTGATGGTGGAGTACACCGACCCGAACCCGTTCAAGGAGTTTCATATCGGACACCTCATGTCGAATGCGGTGGGGGAATCGCTCTCGCGGATTGTTGAAGCGCAAGGGGCAGAGGTGAAACGAGCGTGTTATCAAGGTGATGTGGGAATGCATGTGGCAAAGGCAATTCTTCCTTTTGATGATTATGCCTATTCTACGGAATCTTTACCACCAGACGGTGATTCTTTGGAAGAAAAAGCAAAGTTTCTTGGAAGTATGTACTCTGCCGGAGCAACCGCTTATGAGAGTTCTGATGTCTGGAAAAAGAAAGCAATTGAAATAAACAAAAAGATTTATGTTCGTTCTGATGGGGATATAAATTATATATATGATTGGGGAAGAAAAGTAAGTCTTGATTATTTTGATACCATCTATAAAAAACTCGGTACACACTTTGACTACAAGTTTTTTGAGAGCAATACCGGCGTGCTTGGCAAGAAGATTGTGGAAGGAAATATTCCCCAAGTGTTTGAAAAGAGCGACGGGGCGGTGATTTTCCGCGGGGAAGACCACGGACTGCACACACGCGTTTTTATAAATTCCGAAGGGTTGCCGACGTATGAAGCGAAAGAATTGGGGCTTGCGAAAATGAAATATGATGCATATCCGTATGACACGTCCATTGTAGTAACCGGCAACGAAGTGAACGATTATTTTCAGGTACTGCTCCGCGCGATGTACCTCATTTTTCCCGAACTTGAAAAACGAACCAAGCATATTTCTCACGGGATGTTGCGGTTGCCGACCGGCAAGATGTCTTCACGGACGGGCGATGTGATTACCGCCGAATCGCTCACTTCAGAAGTGAAAGATATGGCGCTCGAAAAAATGAAAGACCGCGAGCTTGAAGGGAAAGAACAAATCGCCGAACAAATAGCCATCGGCGCGATAAAATACTCCATCCTCAAACAATCTCCCGGCAAGGATATTATTTTCGATTTTGAAAAGTCGCTTTCGTTTGAGGGAGACTCCGGCGTGTATTTGCAATACGCGTACGTCCGCACGCAGGCGCTTTTGAGGCAAGGGCGGAAAGCGAACTTACCAAGGGTAGTCCTTGGTAATTACCAAGGACTACCCTTGGTAAGTTTTGAGGCGCCGAGCGAGCTGGAAAAACTGCTTTTTGAAGGATTACCGAATGTCGTGAAGCTTGCACACCATGACCTTGCGCCGAATTATGTCGCCACCTATCTCATCAACGTTTGCCGCGCATTTAATGCGTACTACGAACAAAACCCGATTCTTGGAAACGAACATACGCCGTACCGCCTCGCACTCGTGGAAGCGGTTGGTATCGTTTTGAAGAATGGCTTGAATCTTCTCGGAATTTCTGCGCCGGAGCGGATGTAGTGCTCATTTTCAAAAAACATTTCCCACAACATCCACTTGTTTGTTTTCCACTATAGCTTTTTCTAGCATATGCTAGAAAAAGCTATAGTGGAAATTTGTGCAGACGGGACAGTGATAAAAAAGTGCGCACCGTTTCGGTGCGCACTGGTCTAAAGAACAACCTATTTCCATATTATTTCTTTCCCGATTTTGACGGGCACTCGGCGATAAACTCAATCTTGCCGTCCTCTTTGATCGCCTCGATTCGAACCGGACACTGCCAGAGCTGAAAGAGGTGTTTGAGCACCTCGAGCGCGCTTTCTTTGTGGAGCGGGACGCGATTATGTTCCGTATGCCGCAAGGTAAGCGTGCGGTCATTACGCAAATCAACGTTCCAGATCTGAATATCGGGCTCAATCGTGCTCATATTGTACTGGCTGGAGAGAGCTCGGCGCACTTCGCGGTATCCGTCTTCGTTGTGGATCGCATTCACAATATAGTTTGCCGTGTCGAGTCCCGGGTAGTCTATCATATGCCACAGCCGCATGTCGCGCATGACTTTCGGAGAAAGATATTGCGAGATAAAGCTCTCGTCTTTGAAGTTTTCCATAGCGAACTTCATTGCGGAAAGCCAGTCCGTACCGGCAATATCCGGGAACCACTTTTTGTCCTCTTCCGTCGGATTTTGGCAGATACGCGGAATGTCGCGGAACATATTGAAGCCGAGAGCGTAAGGATTTATTCCGGAATAATACGGTTTATCCCACGTTGGCTGAAGGATAACATTGGTGTGGGATACAAAAAATTCCTGCATAAAGCCGTCGTTCACATATCCTTCGTCGTAGAGGTCGTACATGAGCGTGTAGTGCCAGAATGTCGCCCACCCTTCGTTCATGACTTTCGTCTGCCGCTGGGGATAGAAGTACTGCG
>CAYRXD010000016.1:0-17947 GCA_964428135.1 uncultured Candidatus Saccharibacteria bacterium
CCCCGCCCGAAGGCGTGACCCTCACCCAAATTGCCGGTTGGGGAGAGGAGACGCTTTCCAAAATCGTGTATTACCAGGGAGTAAAAACGACGTGCGCGATTCCCGGAGTTTTCTTCACCTGCACCGGTTCTCCTGCGCTTGAATACAAAATGAAAATGGTGCTCGACGGCGATGGGACGGTAGTGGTGCCGAGCGCTTTGTGGACTGGCGGGGCAGGACGATATTGGGTTAATCTTGAAAAATATAACGGACGTATCAGAATTAATCCTCAAAAACACGCCGATATTCTTGAAGTGGAAGATCTTCGGATTCTTGTCCGTAATCTTATAACAAACGCCGCCCCGATAGATGATACCAACAAAAATATTATCTCCGTTGTTCAACCAGACACAACACCAGATAAACGCCTCCACTTCACCCTCCACTCGCCCCTCACCCTTGACCTCTATGACGATCTCGGTAACCACACCGGCATTTCTACCACTACGGGTACGCTTGAGGAAAACATCCCCGGCACTCGCTACAAAACTTTCGGCGAGTTGAAGTACATCAGCGCTCCCGCTTCCACCACGCTCCGTCTTGTGATGAATGGGTACGCCACCGGCTCTTTTACGCTTGATGTAGAAAAGGTAGAAGGGGAAACCGTCACCGCTTCCACCACCTTCGCGGGCATCCCGTCGGCAACCAGTACTATTGCCACCATGGACATTCCGCAGGGCGGCAACATACCGGAGTTTTCCCCGCTCTCGGTGGATGAAAACGGCGACGGAGTTACCGACCTTTCTCTCGCACCGAAAGAGAACGGCGTCGTCACCCTCCCGAAACCAGTCCTTACTGTTATTGCAGAAAACAAAGTCATCATCCTCGGCGCACCAATTCCGCCGATCACCGCAACATTTTCTGCCGCCTCAACCGACGTTACCGGCATCCCGAATTGCACCACCACCGCCACGGCAGAGAGTTCCGTCGGCACCTACCCCATCGTCTGCACCGTCGGCACGCTTGCCTCAAACACCTACGATTTCGCTTTTGCCACGGGCACGCTTTCTATTCTTTACCGCTTCGACGGATTTCTTAAGCCGATCAATGACACCGCCTATCATTCCGAACAAAGCGTGAGTGTGTTCAAAGGCGGAAGTACGATTCCGGTGAAATTCCAGATTAAAAATGCAAGCGGCGTATCGGTACAATCAAGCACCGCGCCCGTATTCAGTTACCAAAAAGGCGGAAGTACGAGCGCGTCAGTGGACGAAACCGCCTATTCCGATACAGCCTCAAGCGGAAATACTTTTCGATGGGACGGCACCGCACAGCAATATATTTACAACTGGAGCACGAAAGGGATTACGATCGGATCCTGGTACAAACTTTCTGTGAAATTTGATGACGGGACGGCGTATTCGACGACGGTTGGTTTGCGGCAATGAGTCGGATAATGGTAAAATGTGGGTATGAAAATGACAAAAAAGATATTATTATTTACAATGCTGATTGGAACAATTTTGTTGTTGCCATTTTTTTACAGACCGTTTAACTACTGGCTGTACGATTTTTGTTTTCCGACAGGGCGTTGTTTAAATTTTTTGGTCAACATTGACTTTATTGGGCATTTCTTTCTTCTTGCCCCCCCTCTCTTCCTCCTCTCTCTCATAACCTACAAAATGCGAGATGAAGTTTTCCGCGCATGGTGGAATTTCGCAAGGTGGTGGGTGCCCGTCATCATTCTTGTCACCTATCTCCAAAGCACGCAGGCTGGAGGCGGGGGCTTAGGCATCGGCGGGGCGATATCGTCCGGCTTCGACATACTCATCCTCGGATTCTTCTATGCCATCCTCGTTATTGTCTCACTCTGGCGGATTGTCAGGAAATACCGCCAACTCAAACGCGAGGGGAAATAACAGAATACCAGAAACAAAAAAACGAGTCTGCCAACCGGCGGACTTGTTTTGTTTTTAGACGCGGGAGGTGGTATAGTGGGGCAATACTACGCCGCCATGTTTGAACAATCTTTAAAAAATATCGACAATATCCTCCGTGCGGATAACGCCGGGGGCGCTCTTGATTACATCGAGCAAACTTCGTGGATTCTCTTCTTGAAATATTTGGACGACTTGGAAGAAACGAAAAAGACGGAGGCGGCGCTTGCGGGTAAAAAATACGCATACATTCTTGAGCCGGAATATCGGTGGAGCGCTTGGGCGTGCCCGAAAACCGCGGACGGAAAACTCAATCATCAGAAAGTTTTGGACGGCGACGACCTTCGAGATTTCGTGAACCTCAAACTTTTTCCGTATCTGAAAAAATTTAAAACATCAGCCGAGAGCTCCGATACGACCGAGTACAAAATCGGAGAAATTTTCAGCGAACTGAAAAATAAAATACAAAGCGGGTATTCGCTCCGCAACATCCTGGACATTATCGACGGCTTGCACTTCCGCACCGAAGAAGAGCGGCACGAATGGTCGCATTTGTACGAGAGCAAAATCAGGGGCATGGGAAATGCGGGGCAGGACGGCGGGCAGTATTATACGCCCCGCCCGCTTATCAAAACCATCGTGAAAGCGGTTGACCCGAAAATAGGGGAAACCATTTACGACGGCGCGTGCGGTTCCGCCGGATTTTTAGTCGAAGCCTTTACCTACTTGAGCCGAGACCGGGAAAAGCTTTCGTCGAAAGATTGGGACACGCTTCAAAAAAAGACGCTGTACGGAAAAGAAAAAATCTCGCTCCCGTACATCATCGGAATTATGAACATGATTCTGCACGGAGTCGAAGCGCCCAACATCATGCGCACCAACACGCTCGCCGAAAACTTGGCGGATATTCAGGAAAAAGACCGGTATAATATCGTTCTGGCAAATCCGCCGTTCGGAGGAAAAGAGCGCCACGAAATCCAACACAACTTCCCGATTAAAACCGGCGCGACGGAAATGCTCTTCCTCCAGCACTTTATAAAAATCCTCAAAGCCGGCGGACGCGCGGGCATCGTCATCAAAAACACGTTTCTCTCCAACACCGACAATGCGAGCGTTTCCCTCCGCAAACTCCTGCTCGAAAACTGCAATCTCCACACCGTGCTTGATTTGCCCGGCGGAGCCTTCCAAGGCGCTGGCGTGAAAACCGTCGTACTCTTTTTCGAGAAGGGGAAGCCCACGAAAAAAGTGTGGTTCTATCAGTTGAACCTCGCCCGAAACCTGGGCAAAACCAACGCCCTCAACGAAAAAGACTTGGCGGAATTCACAGAACTCCAAAAAACCAAAGCCGACAGCGCCAACTCCTGGAGCGTGGACGCGGCCGGTCTTGATAAAAACACCTTCGACCTCTCCGTAAAAAACCCGAACAAAAACGGCGAAGCAGTCTTGCGCACCACGAAAGATATTTTGAAGGAGATGGCACAGCTCGACAAAGAAAGCGAGAAAGTATTGGCGGGAATTACAAAAATGATAGGGTAGAAAACACAGCGATGAAAACCTATATTTTCAAAACAAAAATGGTTCTCGATAAAAATATCTCTCGCGAGATTGAAGTAGCGGGAAATGTTTCGCTTTACCGACTGGCGGGGAATATCGTGAAATCATACGGGTTTTACTTTGACCACGCTTTCGGATTTTATAGCAACATGGATGAGATGTCGTACTTTGATTCCGAAAAAATGTACGAACTTTTCACTGATGTAGTGGGCGTGGATAAAACAGAAAATGCCGGCAGTGTGGAAGAAACAAAAATTGCAGAAGTTTGGCAAAATATCGGCGACAAAATGATGTTTCTGTTCGACTACGGCGACGGCTGGCGTTTTACCGTAGAACTTGCGGGATATGGGAAAAAAGAAAAGGGGACAGAATACCCGCGCGTTTTGAAAAGCGTCGGCAAGGCGCCGAAGCAGTATGGGTAAAAGAAAAACAGACGGCGGTATCGCTTAAAATTACAAGAATGATAAAGCAAAGCAATATGGAAAAAGATTTCGATACGTGGAACGGAAAAAAGAAAATGGTACACCAAGATGAAACCGCCCGCTTGTTTAACGAACGAGAAATATGGTGGTGTTCGCTTGGGGTAAATATCGGTTACGAAGAAGACGGCAAACATGAACAATTTGAACGACCGGTTTTAATTCTCAAAAAATTCAGCAAACACGTTGCGTGGGCGATTCCTCTCACCTCGCAGGCGCATGAAGATGTGTTTCATTACCGCCTGAAAACCCAAAAATCGTTTCTCGTTTTGTCTCAACTCCGATTGATTAGCTCAAAACGCTTGTTGGCAAGAATAGAAAAAATATCGGAGATCGAGCACAAAGAAATTTTTGAAATTCTCAAAAGTTTTATGACAACGGAAAAAATTTCAACAAAAACAAAAGAGAATTAAGAGAACCCGCCTTACGGCGGGTTCTCTGGTGCCAAATGGCAATTTATAACTTTATAATAGCAAGAAAGAGAATAAAGTCAAGCAAATTATCCCCGCCCCGCCGAATTGCTTAATTGCCGCCCCAAAACGGCGATTTTTTCTGTATTTTTCGGCGGGAATGTAGTATGGTGTGGAGGTGGTGGAGAAAAGCTTAAATAACGATTATCCCTCAAAATTAAAAAATAATGCCGTAAAGAAATATGGGAAAAGATTTCGACGCATGGAATGGAAAGAAAAAATTTATTGAAGAAAATCATCGTTTGGTATATGCATATCCGCGCGAAGTTTGGTGGTGCTCGCTCGGTATAAATATCGGCGCTGAAATAGACGGGAAGAATGAACATTTTGAGCGACCCGTTATTGTTTTGAAAGTGTACAACAAAGAAACCATGCTTGTTCTTCCGGTTACGACGAAAGCAAAGAAGGATGCTTTTCATTTTGAAACAAAAATGGGAGAAAGAACGGTTTGGGTCAAACTCACGCAAGCACGGGTCATCAGCAACAAAAGACTGCTCCGGAAGCTGGATGTTCTGGACGAAAAACAGTTTGCGGGACTTAAAGAAGTCTTTGCGAGCTCTCTCTAACGCGTCGAACCCCGCATTTCTGCGGGGTTCTCGGAGGCCGAAGCCCTAATATCTAAAGTATACGCCCGACGTGGCGAAAGTCAAGCAAAAAACCCGCAAAATCACCGCCCCGCCGAGTTGCTTAATTGCCGCCCAAAAACGGCGATTTTTTCTGTATTTTTCGGCGGGAATGTGATACGATAAAAAATCATGAGTAAATCATTTTTCTTTGTGGATGATAGCGGGTCAAAAGATTGGGAAACTCCTTACGCATTTTCTTTTACTCTGAAACCGCCCGCGAGATCGGAAGACAATCTGAAATTTTGGCGAGGCAACTATTTTATTCTGGCGGGACTGCATGTTTCCGGCGAAGCGGTGGCGGAAATAAATCCGGAAATGGATCGTTTAAAAATAGAATTTTTCGGAACGAAATTTGTTGAAATAAAATCCGAATGGCTCAGAAATCCGCATAAACGGAAGAAGCACTACTTGGATCCATTTCAGAAAACAGAAGATGACCTGCGACGTTTTGTGGAAACTGATTGGTATGGATTGTTTGAAAAATTCAAGAATGATTTGCAAATACAAGCATTCGTTTTGGATAAGCGATTTTACGACGCAAAGCGCGCGAAAGTATCGCCGCTTCAAGAACTCGTTACCGTGCTTTTCGACAGAGTGGAGCTGCATCCGAATTCTAAATGCGAAATCGTCTTTGACCAAATGGACGCGGATATACGCTCAGAGAAACATAATCACGGAAGAATTTTGAGCATATCGCGGAAAGAAGTTGATATGCAGTCATTTCATGAAAAATACTCGCATACCAATAAAAAAAAAAAAAAATCGCTCGGTTCAAATTTCCTTCAGTTGGCGGACACGGTTGCGTACAATATTTTTCGTCAGTTTGTGGAATTTGGGGACAGTTGGGAAAATTCAAGCGAAGGGCTCAAGGAATACGCTTTTTTTTCTAAAATTGCTCCAAACCTGTACCACAAAAACGGTATAATTGCGGGGTACGGAATTATAAAAGTGCCGGATCCGAAAAAAATTAAATGGACGCACGACGAATCACAAAAAAACTTCACGAAATCGTGAAGTGCTTTTGTGGTCAGTCTCTTGCGATCCCACCATTCGCTGAGAGGGTGGCTAGGCGTTTAGCCGACCGACCTTGCTTTCAATATAGCAGATTTTGTTTGTCAAGTCAAGGGTTTATCCCCACCCCGCCGAATTGCTTAATTGCCGCCCCAAAACGGCGATTTTTTCTGTATTTTTCGTCGGGAATGTGGTAGGGTGAGAGAAAAGAACCATTTAATCCACAGAAAAATAATTTTTTAATGAAAATATATGCTCGCTAACGAAGAGCACAAAATTAAGTGCCCAAAATGCGGAGAGTCAATTTCCATTGATGATGTTTTGACGCGCTAAATTAGAGAAAAAATAAAAAGTTTGCAATGTATGAATGATGAAGAAAAACAATCGGAAAATGCTTTCAAATGGATTAAAGACCACCATAAACTGGTGATTGAAAAATTTGCGACCTCTGCGGAAATTATTTCCGATACTCGACCGATATCGCTTTTTATGGCGGGTTCTCCCGGAGCCGGAAAGACAGAATTTTCAAAACGCTTGATTTCTCACTTTAAACAAAAACCGATTCGAATTGATGCAGATGAAATCCGCGCAATGTGCGATGGATACGAAGGAAGCAACGCCCATATTTTCCAAAAAGCGGCGACAAAGGGCGTGAACATTTTGTATGATTATGCCTTAAAAAATAGTTTGAATGTAATTTTAGACGGGACATTCGCGTATGGCAGTTCTCTTGAAAATATACAGCGGTCATTGAATCACAAAAGAAGCGTTGAAATTTATTTTATTTATCAAGACCCGGTGCAGGCTTGGGACTTTACTAAAAAAAGAGAAGGAATAGAACACAGAAAAGTTTCCCAAGAAGTTTTTATCAAATCATTCTTTAAGTCCAGAGAAAACACGAATGAAGCGAAAGCCCGTTTCGCCAATTCAGTGGAATTAAATCTCATTATCAAGGACTTTGAAAAAGATCTTGAACGTTTGGAAATAAATATCCCGAACATTGACCGTTATATAGAAAAAAGATACACTGAAGATGAATTAAAAAATACACTCTTATGATGATGAAAATTAAGCAATTTTTAGGTTTTCAGGCCAAAAAACAGCAGAAAACGGACTTTTCTGCGTTTTTTCACAGCGCATCGTCAGAAGAAAAAAAGAAGCTTCTTTCCAGCGTGGTCAGGCAAGCCAATAAAGACCAAAGAGATTTGGTGAGCCGGTACGATACTTCCAGAAAATTATACCGATAATTACAGAAAAAATCGCCCTCAAAAAGAGGCGATTTTTTCTGTAATTATCGGCGGGAATGTGGTAGGGTGAGAGAGTATCTGAAGGAAACAAGAGTGGCAGGCAAAGGAGTACGGCAAAATTATCAGCAATATTAGAAAATAGCGTAAAAATATGAAACCAAGAATTGCTCCCCCAATAATAGATGAGTTTTACTTTGAAATACTTGCTACAGATACTACGGGTAAGGTTGTTATAAAAAACGAAGAAAGTTTTTGCCATAATTTACTGTCAAATAGTAGTCTTTGGAGGTCTGCGGAAATAAAACCCGGACACTATATCGTTGATAACAATACAGGAATTAGGATTCATGTTAAGAAAACAGATATTCAAAAAAATAATAATGAAACTGAATTAAAACAAGCATATACATTAACTATAAATGGTAAATTTGATTCCGTGGAGCCTTTTAGAATTCCTTTGGTAGCCTATTTAAGGATGCTGAATTTTGATTCATTATACGTTTTGGAAGATCATATTTCTCTAGCTATCGCAAAAAGCATTTATCCGAGTATCTATAAAGTAGAATCTTTTTTAAGAAAATATGTTATCAAATTTTTTGCAATTAAACTCGGACCGGAATGGTGGAAATTAACGGCTGATTCTGAAATGCAAAAGAAAACAAATCAGAGAAAAAACAACGAGACGGTGTTTTCAGAGTATGTTGATAATGAAGTATATTTGATTGATTTTGGCGAGCTTGGAAAACTCATATATTCCCAATCATCTGGAAACTTAAGTAAAGATGATATTGTGAACAAAGTCATAAAACTAGAAAATACGGTTGAAGCATTACAAAAGTTTAAACAAGAAATTCAAACAAACTACAACAAATTTTTTAAAAATACCTTTAAAGAAAATAATTTTCAGAATAATTGGGAAGAGTTAGAAAAAATAAGACATAAAATTGCCCATAATAATTTATTTACGGTGGAGGATCAGGAACGATGCACAGAACTAGTTTCTGTTTTGATGCGAACTATTAAGTTAGCAAATGATGAAATTGATAAGGTTTCTTTTAGCGACAGCGATAAGCAATATATCATGAGTAGTTTTCTCAGATTAGAAGAAATAACCAGGGATATTTTTATCAAGGAATTAGAGTACAGCATAAAATGGGCACGCGAAAATGCTGATGGTTTTGTTGGCTTACAGAATTTTATTGTTAATATTTTGGGGTCTAAAGGGTACGGATTTCAAGAAACGCGTGATCTTATCAAAAAACTTGAAACAGAGAATGTGGTTGAAATTTATACTTACAGCAGCGATAAAAATGAACGGGGGGTAGCGGCTATTAGATTTAAAAATGAGAAATAATCAAAACAACAAAAACTGGCAAACAAAAAAACTTGGCGAGGTTTTGAAATTGGAATATGGGAAACCATTACCGAAACCAAAACGAAAACATGGCGGCTCTTATCCTGTATATGGCGCGAACGGGGAAAAAGAGAGAACGGATGAATTTTTTTATGGCAAGCCAAGTATCATTGTGGGGCGCAAAGGTTCCGCGGGTGAAATAAATTTAACAGAAGAAAAATTCTGGCCTCTTGATGTTGCCTATTTTGCAACTTTTGACGAAAAGAAATATGATTTAAAATTTTTGTATAATCTTCTGCTTACTCTTGAATTGCCAAAATTAGCAAAGGGGGTAAAGCCGGGAATAAACCGTAATGATGTCTATGCCCTTGATGTAAAAATCCCGCCACTCCTCGAACAGCGCCGCATTGTTAAAATTTTGGATGAGGTTTTTGGCGGGGTGGGGGAGGCGAAGGAAAACACTGAAAGGAATTTGCAAAATTCCCGCGCGCTTTTTGAGAGTTATTTGTCGGGGATTTTTGGGAATACGAAAGAAGGTTGGGAAGAAAAAAGGTTGGGAGAAGTTTGCGAGATAGTTTCAAAACTTATAGATCCGCGCAATTCGGAATTTACTGAGTTGTTTCATGTTGGCGGCGCTAATATTGAGTCAAAAAATGGAAA
Source organism: uncultured Candidatus Saccharibacteria bacterium (assembly GCA_964428135.1). GTDB lineage: Bacteria > Patescibacteriota > Minisyncoccia > Phycocordibacterales > CAIJYI01 > CAIJYI01. Next base: position 9,318 of record CAYRXD010000016.1, read on the forward strand.
ACTTATAAATCTAAAAACGGCGAAAGAGGAAAAACTTATTTCGGGGAAATTTTTATTTGATAATTCAATGGTACTTTATAGCAAAATTCGACCCTATCTAATGAAAGTAGCTCGACCAGATTTTCAGGGATTATGCAGTGCTGATATTTACCCATTGTCGCCATTACCAAAAATACTAACCCGAGATTATTTGTTTTATTTACTCTTAACTTCTGACTTCACGGATTATGCAATTAAAGGATCTGGTAGAGCCGGAATGCCGAAAGTAAACAGAGAACATCTGTTTGAATACCCTTGTTTCATCCCGCCCCTCCCCGAGCAAAAAGCCATTGTCGCCAAGCTTGACGCGCTGTCTGGCGAGGTGAAAAAACTTGAGGGGATGTACCGCCGAAAAATCGCCGATGTGGACGAGCTGAAAAAATCCGCGCTCAAAAAGGCCTTTTCGGGGGAGTTGTGAAAATCAGATTTTACAAAATTACAATATTTAATGTCAACTTGTAAAAAAGTTATCCACATGTTATATTGTGGGTATGTCTACATGGATACAAAACAAGCGTAAATTAGCGGGGCTTTCTCAGGTGGAAGCGGCGAAGAGCTTGGGTGTTTCTCGCCCTACTTATATAAAACTTGAGCAAGGGGAAATGAAGCCGAGCGAACAGCAAAAAGCCGTGTTGGCTCGGTTGTTTGATGTGTCTCAGGATGTTTTTGAAAAAAGCTCAGCAGAAACGGAAAAAATTTCCGACCATGTTGAAATTCGCGAGGTGCCAAAAGAAAATGTTGAAAAATTCAAAGAAGTTTTGCTGTACATACTCGGCAAAGTCGGCAGCCGTCCGAATATTGGACAGACCGTCCTCTATAAACTTTTATACTTTATGGATTTTGATTATTATGAAAAATACGAAGAACAGCTTATCGGCGCAACGTATATTAAAAATTTATACGGCCCGACACCGGTATCGTTTGCAAAAATAATAAATCAAATGGAAGAAGACGGAAAATTAGTTGAGGTGAAAAGTAAATATTTCGATAAAGACCAGACAAAATACGTTCCGGTAAGGGAAGCCGATGTTTCAAGTTTGAGCGGGCAAGAATTGAAACACATTGACGACGAGCTTGAACGTCTTGCACATTTTACGGCAAAGCAATTATCTGAGTTATCACACAAAGATACCCCCTGGCTCGTAGCCAAAGATAAGGCGGTTATAAATTATGAACACGTGTTTTACCGACCGGAAGAAACCTCGGTACGAGTCTATGAACCGCTCTAAAAAACATTTTGGTCAATTGCCTGAATTTGAGAAAGAACTGAAAAAACTTTCCAAGAAATATCCGAGCCTTCGCCAAGACCTCGATGATCTGGAAGAGGTTTTGCGTGTGTTGCCGACAGGAAGCGGTAAAAATTTTACCATCATACACTCCTTCGAAAAAGTTAAACTGGTGAAAACGCGCCTCGCCTGTAAAAGTCTGAAGGATAGGTCAATGAGGGTTATTTATGCGTACCACGAGAATACCGTGACTTTTGTGTATATTGAACTCTATTTTAAAGGAAATAAAGCAAACGAAGATCGCGAGCGAGTTTTAGAATATCTGAAAAATGTGTTATAGTTTACAGTAATGAACGAAGCTGAAACACGCGCTGAATATATTGACCCGAAGCTCGCGGCAAGTGGGTGGGGTGTTATTGAAGGGTCAAAAGTCCTGCGGGAGTTTCGCATTACCGAGGGGAAAATACAGACGGGCGGGGTGCGGGGGAAGGCGGAGATTGCCGATTATGTTTTGGTGTATAAAAATCGGAAAATCGGGGTGATTGAGGCGAAGGCGGAAAATTTGCATGCGACGGAAGGACTCGCGCAGGCGAAAGCATACGCCGGAAAATTGGAGATTGAACATACGTATGCGACGAACGGGCGTGAAATTTGCGAGGTGAACATGAAGACGGGGAGGGAATGGTATCCGGAGCGTTTCCCGACGCCGGATGAATTGTGGAGCGCGGCATTTTCCGACCGGAACGAGTGGAAAGAAAAATTCTCGGACGTGCCGTTTGAAGATGTCGGCGGGTCAAAAACCGCGCGGTATTATCAGGAGATTGCCATCAACAACGCGCTCAATGCTGTCGCGGAAGAAAAGACGCGAATACTTTTGACGCTTGCGACTGGGACGGGAAAAACTTTTATCGCTTTTCAGATTGCGTGGAAACTCTTCCAGTCGCGATGGAATTTGAAGCGGGACGGTGAACGGCGCCCGCGAATTTTATTTTTAGCTGACCGAAATATCCTGGCGGATCAGGCGTTCAACGCTTTTTCGGCTTTTCCCGAAGACGCACTCGTACGCATCAACCCTCTTGATATTCGAAAGAAAGGCGGCGTGCCGACGAGCGGAAGTATTTTCTTTACGATTTTCCAGACTTTTATGAGCGGTTCGAACGGTGCGCCGTACTTTGGAGAATACCCGCCGGACTTTTTTGATTTTATAATTATTGACGAATGCCATCGCGGGGGAGCGAACGATGAAGGCAACTGGCGGGGGATTTTGGAATATTTTTCTCCTGCCGTTCAGCTTGGGTTGACAGCGACGCCGAAAAGAAAAGACAACGTTGATACGTACAGATATTTCGGCGAGCCGGTGTATGTGTATTCTCTCAAAGAAGGAGTAAACGACGGATTTTTGACGCCGTTTAAGGTGAAGCGAATACAAACGACGCTCGACGAGTATATTTACACTTCCGACGACCAGATAATCGAAGGAGAAGTGGAGGAGGGGAAGATTTACAACGAACCGGATTTTAATAAGGTGATTGAGATTAAAGCGCGCGAGGCGAAACGCGTGCGGGTGATGCTTGACGAAATCAACCAAAACGAAAAAACGATTATTTTTTGCGCAAACCAAGACCACGCGCTTGCGGTGCGGGATTTGGTGAACCAAATGAAAGAAAGCAAAGAGCCCAATTACTGCGTGCGAGTAACTGCGAATGACGGCGCGCGCGGAGAGCAGTATCTGCGAGAGTTTCAGGACAATGAAAAAACTCTCCCGACGATTTTGACGACTTCGCAGAAACTTTCTACCGGCGTAGATGCGCGAAATATCCGCAACATCGTTTTGATGCGCCCGGTAAATTCCATGATTGAATTTAAACAAATCATCGGACGAGGAACGCGCCTTTTTGACGGCAAGGAATTTTTTACCATCTATGATTTCGTCGATGCGTATCATCACTTTTTAGACAAAGAGTGGGACGGCGAGCCGGTAGAAGTGGTGGCAAAAACACCTGAACAGCCGAGTAGGGTAAAAGAACCGCGTCCGGAGTACGGCACGAAGCCCGAGTCGGAAGAAGAGGAAGGCGGCGTTGAGCCGAAGAAAAAACTCAAGATTAAACTTCGCGACGGAAAAGAGCGGGAAATTCAGCACATGATTTCCACTTCATTTTTTGGTGCGGATGGAAAACCGATTTCTATACAAGAATTTATGGAAAATTTGTTTGGTGCGATGCCGGAATTTTTCAAGAACGAGGAGGAATTGCGGGTGATTTGGTCTAATCCGGCTACCCGAAAAGCGTTTTTGGAAAAAATTGCCGCACTGGGATACGGAAGAGACGAGCTTGAGATACTTCAAAAAATGATAGATGCCGAGCAAAGCGATTTGTTTGATGTGCTGGCGTATGTGTCGTTTTTAACCAAGCCAATTTCGAGAGCGCAAAGAGTGGAACAAACGAAAGAGAAGATTTTTGAAGGGCTTAATGAGAGGCATCGGGAGTTTTTGGACTTCGTGCTGTCGAAATATAAGGAAAAAGGCGTGGAGGAGCTTGATGAAGAGAAATTGCCGATTCTGCTGAATTTGAAGTACCACTCGCCGTCAGATGCCCTCAATGTTCTTGGCGATGTAAATGAAATTCGCTCAGTGTTCTTTGAGTTTCAGAAAAGCCTTTACCGATAGTCTTCCTTATATCAAAAAGTTATCCACAGGCGGCACTTGCAGTATTTTTTCAAAGGTATATTCTATAAGTATACCTTTGTTGTTTTGTTCTTTCGGGATTTTTTCCCACCCCCCCCTTTTTTTTTATTTTTTTGAGAAAACTCCGCTAGCGGAGTTTTGTTTTTTTGCGTGGGTTATTGTGCCTGCTTATGTCCATAGGCTTCCCCGATATCGGTTCCGGCGACCCACCCGGTGGTCCAGCAGAGTTGGAGGGAGAAACCGCCGGACGGACGGTTGATGTTCAAGATGTCGCCGAGGAGGTAGAGGTTCGGGTGGAGGCGCGAGGTCATAGTCTTAAAATTCACTTCTTCGAGAATGACGCCGCCGTCCGCGATGACGGCTTTGTCAAAACCGAGCGTGCCGATGATGGGGAAGGAGAGAGACTTCATTTTTTTCACCAACTTTTTCCGCTCTTCTTTTGTCACTTCATTCACCGGCTTTTCAGCGAGATTGATTTCCGGCATAGTGAGAATTTCCTCCGCAAGTTTTTTGTCCATCATCTCCGGCAGGACATTCTTCATTTTTTTGTTTTTGTGCTGCTCAAAAAGCCGCCACACCCGGCGGTCGAGCTCGTTTTCTTCCGTATCGGGGAACATGTCGATAGCCGCTTCCACTGCGCCCGCCTTCAAAAGTTTTATCACTTCAAAAGCGGAGTTCAAAACGAGCGGTCCGGAAATACCAAAATGAGTGAAAAGAATTTTTCCGGTTTTCTTCAATTTTACTTTTCCGTCCAATTTGAAACGAATGGTCATAAAAGAAAGCGTCTCTCCTGAAAGCCGGTGCACCCATAGGGCATCTGTCGCAAGCGGAACGATATTCGGGCTTGGGTTTTTTGCGGTATGTCCGAGGGACTTGAGCATATCGAATCCGTCATCTGTTGAACCCGTTTCCGGCGCGGCGAGGTTCCCGGTCGCGATGGCGACATTTCGTGCAATGAACGTATCTTCTTTTTTTGTTTTTACCTCAAAATTTCCGCCCTTCAATTTTTTAAGGAAAGCGACGCGCGTATTTGTTTTTATTTCCACGTGATTATCTTTAATATATTTTTCCATCACCCGCGTTACGTCCGGCGCTTTCTGCGTACTTGGGAAAGCCCTTTTCCGTGCTTCAATTACCAAGGGTAGTCCTCGGTGTTCGAAAAACGCAAACGTATCTTTCGCGGAGAACTTCGAGAAAGGGGAGAAGAGGAATTCTTTCGCTTCCGGGAAGTTCGCGAGAAAAGCACGCACATCGAATTCCGCATTTGTGATGTTGCATCGCCCGCCGCCGGTCACCGAGAGCTTCTTCCCAAGCTCTTTGTTTTTTTCGAGCAAAAGAACTCGCGCCCCGAGTTCCGCCGCGCGTCCGGCGCACATCATGCCGGATGGTCCGCCGCCGATGACGATGAGGTCGTATGTAGAATGGTCGAGTTTCATGAGTGTTTACAGTAACACAAAAAAATGAATAAGAAAAGCATTCGTTGACTCGCTCCAAAAAGTATGCTTTTCTTCAGATAGGTTCAATAATTTTTTGGAGGTTCTTTGAATGAAAGAATGGCTGAATCTTGACTGGACTCCGGAAACGATAAGTTCTTACGGAATCATATTTTTTATCGCGTTCGGTTCCGTTGCGCTCGGTATTCAAGGGTGGAAAATATGGAAAAATAAATCAGGGGCATCAGTATCAGTACCGTGGACTTTCATTTTTTTCTCCATGTTCGCGGCGTATCCGATTCTTGGGGTGGAAAGACACAATTCTCTCATGATATGGCAAGGCGCGCTTCGTATCGCGTTCTATGTCCCGATCCTTTACGGACTCTATAAGTTTGAGGGGTTCACTCGAAAGGAGAGGGGGCTCGCGAGGATGCTTTTCCTCACAGTATTTCTTATGATCGAATATCCTTCCGCCGGAGAGTTCATTTATGGCATCATAAACATTCTCGGCGTCTTCGGGGTTTTCGCGCAAGGGCGGCTCATTCAAAAAGAAAAAAAGACGGGAGTGGTATCCGCTGTGCTGCTTTTTGCATACGCAACCAACGCCTCGCTCTGGGTGTGGTATATGTATGAGGTTAAATATCTGCTTTTGTTTCTCAACGCAGCACTTTTTGTACCCGCGTATGTGTATACGATAGCCATCTGGGCGAAGTTTCGCTTTTTGGAATTATCCCATACCCGCGCGTAAAAACGCCGTTCCGGTACCGGAACGGCGTTTATTTTTTGTGCGTGAAAAATTTATGATATAATATAATGAAAGCAGGCATACATTATCAGAGTAATCTTTTTCTTTTATGGCAAAAGGAATGTCGCACAAAAAAGAAGCGAAGAAGCCGAAAAAAGGCGCGAAAGGGAAGTAGTTCTTTCCGCGAAACCGCCCCGACACTTTCACGTGCGGGGTGTTTTTCAAATGCGTGCAAAACGGCAGATTTTTTGATATAGTGGGTGAAATTGAGTAAGTCGAAGACGCTTGGAGGCGTCGCATAGTGGTCGAGTGCACCGTGTTGGAAACGCGGCGTACCGAAAGGTACCGAGAGTTCGAATCTCTCCGCCTCCGCCAGTAGTTTTAGGGCTTAAACAGTCGCTCGAATATTCATACAAGCCGGAGATGTCGTCTGTCGAGCGCATCTTTCTTCGTAAAGGTGATCCTGTTGAATACCACTTATCTATAGCGTGTCCGAAGCATACGTTTTGGAAGCGTCAAATAACCTTCAGGGATTATCTAAGAAATCATCCGGAACTCATTGAAGAATATAACCAACTGAAATCAAAAAATATTGAAACGACTCCAGATGAAGATTTTTCTGATCTCTCAAGAAGCAAAATCTATAATCAAGGAAAGGGTGAATTTGTTGAGAAGGTTTTGAAACTAGCAGAAATCCAGCACGCCACCTTGATAGCATCTGCCGGTGCATCTACTCGTCTTGCAGGTTCAGAGCTTTCTGATGAAGACGTTGATCAGATCAGTAAATCTTCTGAGCAAAAGTAGGGACATCAAAGAAAGTAGGATTTTCTTTGTAGAGTCGCCTTAGTTTAAGTATAATTCTATCAACATTACTGTAACTAAGCCGTCCTATCGGTTCAAAGTTCCGGCAATCGTCCCCGCATGAGCTCCGCGAAATGCGGAGGCGAGTAATGCGCCGCGCGCATTATGTGAGAGATTCGAAGGGCGCAGCGATGTTTTTGTTTTGCGAAGCAAAGGCAAAAACCGCGAGCCGGGGTCGCAAAAAATTTCCGTCAGGAAATTTATTTGTGACCGAATCTCTCCGCCTCCGCCAATTTTTTATGAACAAATACGAGAAGCACCCCGAATGCGTCATTGACCTGCATGGGTATACCACACGTGAGGCGGAAGATGCTCTCGGTGCGCTTTTGAAAAATTCTGCATACGAACATATCCGCGTTATCGTCGGGAAGGGGAACCGCAGCACTGACGGTCCCGTGTTGCGGGATTTTGTGAAGCGGTATCTTTCTCTGCGGAATATCCGCTTTAATCAATCAAAACAAAAAGATGGCGGGGAGGGGGCACTGGAAGTATTTTTGGCGTAATACCATCTCCAATTAATCTTTCCGCACCAAGTTCTGTAAATTTCGGTCGGGATTTTGGCAAAAATCCTCAATGTACCTCGGTATATTTCGTATTTTTCTCAAAATCCCGTCTCGAAATTTTCTAGAACTTATGCGGAAACCTTAATTGTCAATGGTATAAAAAATCGCTCCGTATTCCAGAGCGATTTGGGTTATGTGAACAGAGTTATTTTACAAGAGCGTCGTAGATTGCCCTTGTTGCGCGTTCGTAGTCGCGGTTATCGACACTGACGATAATACTGATGTCGCTTTCGCCTGCCATTTTGTTTTCTATGTTTTCCGCGTCCAATGCGTTGAAGATAAGAGACTTTTTCAGTTTGTAGCCGACGATGCAAACAAGAGCCATGTCCGAAACAATTGTCATCCGATCCGGGCTGCACTCTCGTTTAAGCGCCGCCGTGACGAGATCGACTTTGCCGACAAGCGCTTCGCTTTTTGCGACCACCGAGAGTGTGTTGATGCCCCCCGGCGGATTTTCGATGCTTATTTTTAAATTCTCGAATACGCCGAGCATCCGTCTTCCGAAACCGAGTTCGTTAATCATGAGCGCTTTATAGAGGGTAAAGATGGTAAAGTCTTTTCGTCCCGCTATGCCGACGACAAATCCGGGTTCTCTGTCGGGGGCTTCGTCGCCTGGAACGATCAGCGTACCTTCGTCATTCGGATGTTCAGGGTTGCGAACGCGAATTTTTATCCCCAAGTTTTGGAGCAGGGGAGCTACATTGGGGTGAAGCACCTTCGCGCCGGAGTAGGACATTTCTCCTAAATCTTGAAATGTCATCACCGAAATTTTTTGCGCTTCGGGGACGATTTTCGGATCAGCCATGCAGACGCAGGGAACATCCCGCGTCCATTTTTCGTAGATTTTTACGCCGACAACGATGCCGATAATCGCGCCGCTTATGTCGGTACCATCTCTTGGAAATGTTTTTATGCTTTTATCCGTTATTTTTTCATCCGGAAGTGCCCCGTAAAACCCCGGAATAACGTATCCTTTCCAACCGGAAAGCCGTGAAGCGTTTTTTTGGGTCGCTTTGATGTCGAGTTGTCCCGAGGAATCGAATCGAATAATGTCTTTGGCATCCACAAAACGGTAGCCGA
>CAYRXD010000016.1:17957-23188 GCA_964428135.1 uncultured Candidatus Saccharibacteria bacterium
AGCCGAGCGCTTTTGCCAGAATCTTCGCCATAATGTATTCGCCTCGGCTGGCGACAAAGTCTTTGCTGCCGCCCCTTTTTGCCGCCTCTTTTCTCGCGCTTTTAAGATCGGGGGTCGGATCAAAATGTATCCCGAGTCCGACAACAATATTATGAAACTTCCCCAAGATTTTATCAAAAAGTTCTCTTTTCTTGCGGCCATTGCCCGGTGTCTCATACAAGTCGTAAAGGTCGAGCAAAAGATTGGTTACATCTTCGGGGGCCGAAGGAACAATGTATGTTTGGTTCTGTTTTCCGATTATTTCAATAACCTCTCGTACTCGATCGGCATTGGCGAGAGCCGTGCCGCCGAATTTTGCCACTATTGGACTTTTATTCATGTCAACCTCTCTATCTGTTGATGTAAAACAGCAAAATTGTCCTTTTTGAATATACGGGAATTTTTGGAGTATGGCAAGCATTGCACTACTCGCGCTTCGCGAGGTGCAGGGTTTGCGTCGGATATGCCATATCCACTTTTTCTTTTTTGAATTTTTCGCGGATATGGAGATTGATGTTTTGCTGCGCGTCCATGTGTACAAGATATTCGGACGAAGTCACGAAGTATATCACTTCAAACCTGAGCGCGGAGTCCCCGAACTCTTTGAAATGGGCGCGGTCGAATCGCGTATTCGGCTCGCGTTCAATAATCTCTTTTATCCAGGAGGGGATCTTTGTCAGTTTTTTGTCATCCGTCTCGTGTGTAACATTGATGGTCAGTGCAATACGCCGCTCTTTTAATTTTGCAAAGTTATGGATCTGTGCCGAGACGATGTCTTTGTTCGGAAACACGATCTCTTCGCCCGCTTGCGCCCGGATGCGGGTGGTCTTCATGCCGATTTTTTCCACGGTGCCGATAAGCTCTCCGATCTTGATAGTGTCGCCGACGACGAATGGCCGATCAAAGTAAATGGCGAAAGAGCTGAAGAGGTCGCCCAAGATATTCTGCGCCGCAAGCGCGATGGCGATACCTCCGATCCCGAGCCCGGCAACAAGGGAAGTGACATTGATGCCGAGGTTGGAGAGCGCGGTCAAGAGCGCAAAAAGCCAGATGAGAGTTTTGACGGCAACGCTTGCAAGATGCATCGCCGCCGCGGATCCCTCGCTGCCTTCCTTTGTACGCTTGGCTATGACGTAGTCGATGAATATCTCTATGGCGACGATGGTTTGATATGTGATCCAGACTACCAGTATGGCAGTGAGAAATTTTTCCGCAAAAGGACTTCGTTCGAGCGATCGCGACGCGAGATACGCGGCAAGAAAGAGAGAGAAAGGCAGCCGCACGCTCCCAAGCATTTTTACCAGAATATCGTCAAGCTCGGTGGCGGTCTTCTCCGCAAAGCGCCGGAGATGATCGAGCGCGAATCCTCGCATGCTTTGAAAGAACAGAAGCACCACGACAAAAGTCATAAGCGCCGCCGCGTAATCAAAAACAGTATTTCCAAAATAGAGCAGATCCCAAAAAGGGTAGTGCATGATTTGTGTAAACATAAAAAATATTATTACTTTTTATATATACATTAAAACATATAAAGCAGTCGTTTGTAAATTTTCTCTGCACATTTCCACCATAGCAAATTCTAGCATATGCTAGAATTTGCTATTTGAAGGGATGGTGGTTGGATCAATACGCTTTCAAAAAAGCAAGCGTTCGTTCTTTTTCCCGGAGGGCTTCTTTTGCCGATGATTCGACGGGAAGGAGGAGTTTTTCAAAAAGCCGCGCGTCTTGTATGCTTTGCATTTTTTGCAAATGTTTCCGCGCCGATTTTCCGCGTGCAAGAATCTCGTCCGCAATTTCGTCGATTGTCTCATTCCAGAAAATTTGTTGCAGAGCGGCGATGCTTTCTTCCGTGAATTTTTCAGGCAAAGTCTTTTTACCAGCCGTTCGCAAGAGAGCGCTTCCCGCGGCGTTGATGTGCCCCATTCTCATATCCTTTTCCCAGTCGTGCGCGTCATCGTTCAGCTGGCGCGCTATCAGATAATCTTCAAAGAATTTTTTGGCGCTTCGAATTTCCGAATCGGGATATTTGAGGAAAGAGAGAATGGCGAGCGGACCAAGCGCGTGTCCGAGGGATCGTTCGGCGAGGCGGGAAAAGTTGCCGTAGTCGGGAATCAGAGGCGTATTTTTTAGCCGACAGTGTGCCACCTCCCACGCATTCGCAGAATCGAGCTTGTCCATGATCCCCGTGAAAATTTTTTCAAAACTTGGATCCTGTTTCGCGATGCGGTGAAAAATTCCGGTGAGTTCCCTTAAACAGACATTCGCGAGAGACAAGAGCTTCGGCTCTCCTTCGTCGTCAAGAAAATCGTCGTAGATCGTGTAGGCTATCCAGCCGTACAAGTTTGCGAGGCAGAGTGAAATGATGAGTTCGCGCGGAACATTCGCTCCGTCCTTTTCAAGAGAGTTCGCGAAGAAATGGGGAAGAAGGACGATCGAGCCGTCTTTGTCTCCATGAATCGTTTTTTCGAGACGCGCGTGCGCTTCTTTGCGCAGGTCTTCATCAAGCGCGGAAAATTTCTTTTTTGCCCGTTTCACCACTTCTTCGCGGAACGCTGCCGTTTTCTTGTTTGCGATATTTGCGCTGTTTTGCCGGGCGAGCGCTTTTTCGCAGAGCGTGAGCGCTTCCAGGCAAAACGCGGTGGTAAGCGCGGGAGAGCCGGCGTAATAGGTCTGCCCATTCATGGCGGGATCAAGACAGAATGCACCCGCTTCCCACGCGCCGTTCTTCTGGTTTTGTATAAGGTATCGGATACTGCTCTCAAGCTGTTTCGGATCGGCGCCGAGACGCAAGAGCGCCGAGACGGCAAGCGCGGTGTTCAAAGGCGTAGTCTTTTCGCCAAAACCGCCGTTCCGCAATTGTTTTTGTAAAAGGAATTTACGCACATCCCCCTTTTTTTCTCCGGTATAAAAACGGGAAATGAAATAGATTATCGGGAAAGGCTCGGGATAATAGGGAGAAGTATACCGTCTCTCATCGATTGCTTTTTCAATAAACGAAACAAGCTCGGGAAGGCTCACTTCTTGGAGAGAGAGAAAGTAGGCGATATTTGCGTTTACCGCCAAGTCCGTATCCGTCCATGCGCTTCCGGCATCCGGCGAAACGAGCCACGTCCGGTATGGTCCGCCTTCTTTTTTTTCGGCGAAGGTAAGGAGGGGAATGATCTTCGCGAGAGCCGCGGCGTCTATGAGTGCGGCATCGTAAGCATACAGAGCGGAAAGCGCGCAGAAGGTGTCATCAAGGTCATCGGGGTAGGGCATGCGCGCTGCTTCTTCCGAATCGCGCGTCCAATAATTGAAAGACCAATGCTCGCTTTTTTGCGAAAGCAGAAATTTTGCGGCGCCTTTCTTTATTTTTTCCGCTTGAGGAGAGTCTGTCATTTCGTTTAAACAAGAAAGAATGAGAGCGGCGGGAAAGGTTGAACGGTATTGTTTTTCGCTCTTAAAGTTTTTTAGGACAGGAGACGAGAAACTCGAAAAATCGCCGTTGTGGAGCTGTGTGCGAGAAAGAAACAATATTCCGTTCGTAATACTATTAGTAATGATTTGTTTCTGCATACATGCGTTCAAGCTCTTTATGGCGCGTTTTTGGAAACACCGCAAAGACGAGCGTTCCTTTTCCTTCTTCGCTCTCAACGCGGATATTGCCGCGATACCGATTCTCAATAATGTCCTTGCATATCGTGAGTCCGAGACCCGTGCCTTTGCCGGTGTCTTTGGTGGTGAAGAGGGGGTCAAACACTTTGCCAAGATCTGTTTTCTTGATCCCGCACCCGAAGTCCTGTATGGCAAGAGAGATAAGCCCGTGATCTTCCGAGAGGAATATCTTGATCTTTCTCTCGCGTTCGCCTTCGGGAATATCGGCGTAGGAATCGATGGCGTTTGCGGTCAGGTTCATGATAACGCGATAGAACAACAGCGGGTTTCCGTATGTTTGAATAAGCGGCGGCGGCAAGAATTCCACCGTAACGTTTGCCCGCCGCGCTTTGTAGGATAGCATCTGAACAGTAGATGAGATCTCGTGCGCGACGGAAAAGAGAAGCTCTATTTCTTGCGACTGCACTTGTTTCAAGGCATTCTCGCTGAACGCACGGATCTGCTCCACCCCTTTGGCGACGTGATCGAGAGATGCAGTATTCCCGGAAGATAAGCTCCCCGCACTTTCTTTTTTCAGTTTTTCGAGATGGAGCGAAACGGCGGTGAGCGGGTTCAAGAGATCGTGAAAGAATCCCGAGGTCATCTGCCCGAACTCCGCGAATCGGGAGAGTTCTATCGTCTTTTGGAGCTGGGTTTCTTTGAGTGCGTGCGTCCGCTCCTCAACTTTAATCTCAAGAAAATCTCGCTCTTGCTTGAGCGCCGCTTCTGATTCAATTGCGCGGGCGAGCGATTTTCGTATCTCGCGGTCGGAGAGCCATGAAACGAGGGAGATGACAAAGAGGGTTGCGGCGATAGTCGCTGCGTCACCGACATCAAGCATATTCTTTTTCCAGTATAAATTTGGGCGGGTGATGAGATGGCTTTGTAAATATCCGAATAACAGAATAATAAAAGAAGCGAACGCCGTTACAAGGAAAGAAAGCCGCGCTCCGATGAGCATCCCCGTCATTACTATAGTAAGGGCATAAGTCAAAAGCGCCTGAGGAAGATCTATTCCCCAGGCGTAAACAGAATATGTCGATGAGAAAAAAAGAGTTCCCAGAAAGATGTACGATGCGATAACATGGTATCCCCATCGGGAAAGGGAATACAAGGATAAAAAGAACAAAAAGATGATGAAAATAGTTTCAGGCGAGATGCCGCGATACTGCGAATGAAGCCGGGCAACATCGAGCAGGATTCTTACGAGTGAAGAAAAGGCAAGTATGACCGTCCCGAGCAAGAGAACGTTTAAAATAAATTCATGCCGCTTTGAACTTTCATCTTTTGAAACGGGTTCGACCAGTGAATATAAAAAATGGATACTCTTTTGTAGAAGAGTATCCCAGTGCGGATACGCCTTGTGTATAAATTTAGTATTGAAACGAGTATCCATTTTTTATATTTTCATCTAGTCTGCCCAGGGTGCCATGGTCGAACCGACGACCGTAAGCACAAATGCGCTCATGGACGTAGCGTTTCGCATGTTCTTGTCGGTCAAGATCTTTTTGATGAGTTTGTTCATATCAATTTTTTTTACTTTTCTTATAAAATTATTT
>CAYRXD010000017.1:0-22369 GCA_964428135.1 uncultured Candidatus Saccharibacteria bacterium
CCCGCTTTACGAAATGACAATTTGGGGCTCATATCTTGACTGGAAAAGACTGGAAAAGAGTGTGGTATTGACAAATAATAAGTTTTATTTTATACTTAAAAATATAAGGGTCAAGAAGCTGTTTTAACGAGTCATCTTTAATTTTTATGTTTTTCAATACACATATTTTCCGTGTTCCTGTTTTGTCTCTGGTGTTTTTCGGGGCAATCATTTTTCCTGCGTCAGTTTTTGCCGTAGCGCCAATGGTTTCCACTGAGGAGCCAGAGCACAGAGGAAGCACAGGTGCTACTCTTGTTGGGTATGTAAGACCGATGGCTGCGGACACAGAGCGGTGGTTTGAGTGGGGCACATCTCCTACTGTGCCGCTTTCGTACGCCACTACTAAAACATTTCATGGACCGGACAATGATTATTTTTATGAGAACCTGCAGGGTCTATCTCCAGGTACCGTGTATTTTTTCCGAGCGGTGGCGCGCAATGGCAGCGGAACGAAATATGGAAAAGTGGTAAGTTTTAGGACGAAGTCCGGCGGTTCAAAGCTACCAATAGTAACAACACAGTCTGTTTCTTCAGTAAGTAGTAATCAGGCGTCTGTGAGCTGCTCTCTTGATCCGCAAGGGAATTTCGATACGCAAAGGTGGGTAGAATGGGGGAGAGTGTCTACTGCTTCTCAAAATAGTACATCAAAAGAATATCAAGGTTCAGGCGGGTCATATTCTGCACTCTTGTCCGGCTTATCTCAAAATACCGCTTATTATTATCGTTGTGTCGCGAAATCAAATACCAGTGTTGCGGTTTACGGCAATATCCAAAGTTTTCATACCGGTTCTGTGTCAGTGCCGCAACCTATCCCGACACCTGCTCCGACATATATCTCTCCTTATGGAAATACCGGCGGGCAAACATCATTAATCGTTTCAACAAAGCTTGCGAGCGAGATATTTAATACGAGTGCGCGACTGAATGCCGTGGTGCTTCCAGGAAACGCAAGTAACGTGTACGGTTGGTTCGAGTGGGGCGGTACGCCTGATCTTGGGCACGCTTCTGCCAGACGGTATCTTGGTTCCGGAAGTTATGTGCTTTTAAGCGATATGATTTCCGGGCTTACTCCCGGCACAACGTATTTCTTTAAGCCGGTGATGGAGAGCACGCAGGGAAGGGTTGAGGGCGCTCTGTTGAGTTTCCGTACTACCGGAACGTCTCCTTTTCCTGCGCTTGTAACACCTCCGTCAACAAATTACCCGTCAGGAACCAAACCGACTCCGACAGCTTCATATAAACCGGGGGCGGTTGCGGTATCGAAAGAAAAAAGAGCTCTGACAGTAGAGATCGTGCCCGGTATGGACACTGTTGCAAAGGGAGAGCGTTTTCATGAGGTGATCGAGGTTGAAAATACAACAAATACCGCGATGGCAGGCGTTATAGTTCGCGTCATACTTCCGAACGAAGCGACGTATATTTCGGCAGGGAGCGATGGTTTTTCTGAAAATGGAAAGACGCTTATGTACGAGATCGGGGAGTTAAAGCCAAAAGGAAAGGCGCACCTTATTTTCTGGCTGGAAGTTGGTGCGGAGGTTGCCGATAAAACACCGATTGAAACTATTGTTGTGGTTACATGGGGTGACAACCTTCATCTGAACGACACGCAAAGCGTCGGGAGAGTAACAGTCACAGTGGATGCGAATAAGACGGTATCAGGGGGCGGCTCTGCTCTGACAGCCGCAGCGGTTCAAGGAATTGAAAGAGACGATACTCCGGCTTCTTCAGGGTTCTTTTCGAGCCTGAAAGACTGGGGTATCATTATCGGGGCGGTGTTCATGTTATTTGCGGCATACCTGCTGTTCGTAGCTCTGCGCCGGAAAGACGGCGATGAGAATGAAAAGGAGACGGATATGTTCCAGGAGGAGTATTCGGATGATCCGTTCGTGAGCGGTAAAAGATCTGCGGAAAACACAACCGCCACCGCTGTCATCCCGGTCGTTCCGGTAAAGAAAGTTACCACAGCGCAATGGGCTTCTCGCGGGGCTCCCCCGGAAAATCTTCCGGTTTAAACATCCTCTATGGTACAAAAGAAATACGTATCAAAAAGTCTTGAAGACACAAAAGGGTTCGCACGTATGTTTGTGGAAAACCTGTTGAAAACACGAGGAAAAAACTGTGGAAAAGATGTGCAGAACGCCACCGTGGTCGCCCTTGAAGGCGACCTTGGCGCGGGAAAAACAACTTTTGTGAAGACTGTAGCGGATATTTTCGGAATACGGCGTACTGTTACGAGTCCAACTTTTGTGATTGAAAAGGTGTATAAATTGCCTAAAACCGAAAGTTTTACACACCTTATCCACATAGATGCGTACCGTATTGGGGATGGTTCCGAGCTTTTATCACTTGGTTGGAAGGATATTCTGAAAAATCCTGGAAACATCATCTTCATTGAATGGCCAGAGCGGGTGGCGGATGTGCTGCCGGAGGGAGTATTGGTGATACGATTTAAATTTGTGGATGAAACAACAAGGGTATTGACACTTACACAGCAGTATGTTAACCTATTATTAGGTTAATAAAGGAGGTGGTTATGCGTTAACTGTAATGAAAAACCGGGTGATCTCGAACCCTGCGCAATAATCGGGAGCAGGTTTAAAGAAGAAGTGTTTGTTCTGTGAAGAGGGTGTACCATCCCCTTGCAGTGATTGATGTCGTGAAACGGCTACCAACAATCAATTGATTAACGGATAAAACACGAAGAGGCAACACTCTTCCCTGTGGCGACAAAAAATTCTTCTGTATTTGGACGGTTCCTCGTGAACTGTCCTTTGTTTTTTTATTTTTCCGCGATGGCTGTTTGTGTTACTATGTCGTTATGGAAAAAGAATACAACGAATGGAACAAGAAAAAGAAAACGCTGAATGAACGGGAAAATATTGATACCATATTTTTTCGCGAGAAAGAGGTTTGGTGGACGGCGCTCGGGGTTAATATTGGATTTGAACAAGATGGCAAAGGTGCAGAATTTCGCAGACCGGTTTTGATACTAAAAAAATTTAACAAATACGTCGTGCTTGTTGTTCCGCTCACAACAAAAATAAAGAAGGATAACAAATATTATATGTCGTGCTCAATGGTACACGATAATATACCCCGCATGGCTATTGTTTCTCAGGTGCGGTTGATTGACACAAGGCGTTTTATAGATAAAATCGGGGTAGTTGAAGAAAATTCGTTTATTGCAATCAAAAACGCGATCAAAGCCATGCTCTAATCGCGTTCTTGACTATATTCTGATTCGTCTTGCGACGAACCGAGCCGAAAGGCCATTTGTAACTGAAAGTGTATATTAATAGAGAAAATAAGTCAAGCTTTCGTTATGAAAACCAACAAAAGACTCGTACTTCTCGATATGCATGCGATTTTGCACCGCGGGTATCATGCCATGCCGGACTTTACATCGAGTAAGGGTGAGCCGACGGGGGCTTTGTACGGACTCGTGGCGCTTTTGTTCAAGTTGGTGAAGGATTTGCATCCGGACTATATTATCGCCGCTTATGATCTTCCGGAGCCGACCTTCCGTCATTTAGAACACAAGGAGTATAAAGCCGGACGGGCGAAAACCGACGATGCTCTTATTGCACAGATTATCCGAAGCCGCGACATCCTAGACGCATTCCATGTCCCGCGTTTTGAGCTTCCCGGTTTTGAAGCGGACGACATTATCGGGACGGTCGCGGAAGAAACCAAAAAACATAAAGATATTGATACGATTATCGCTTCTGGTGATATGGATACGCTCCAGTTGGTGGATGATGAAAAAGTGCGCGTGTACACTTTACGCAAGGGAATAAATGACACCGTGCTCTATGATGAAAAAGCGGTGGAGGAACGCTACGGGTTCAAGCCGAAATTTCTCGTGGATTACAAAGGGCTTGCGGGGGATAAGTCTGACAATATCCCGGGAATTCAGGGAATAGGCGAGAAAAGCGCAACGCTTCTTATTCAGCAATTCGGTTCATTGGAAGATATGTATAAAAAACTCAAAAAAGACGAGGGCGCATTTGAGAAAGCGGGCGTAAAACCGCGTGTTATCGGGCTTTTGAAAGAAGGAGAGGAAGAAGCGATGTTTTCCAAGGCGCTCGGCACCATTCGCCGCGATGCGAAGATTGATTTTGTGTTGCCGGAAAAGAAATGGCACGAAACGTTTAACCGCGAAGACGCGGAGAAAATTCTTTTGGAATTTGATTTTCGTTCGCTTCGCGCGCGGATAGGGGAAATTACAGGCGAAACAAATCCTGCGGCAGAAGAAAAAAAAGAAGAGGTAGATGAGCAAGAACTTCATGAAACCGGCATCGCGCTGTGGCTCTTGAATTCGGAGATGACGAATCCGACACTTGAAGATATTTTTGAATTTTCACACAAGGACGCTTTTGCTGAAGCGAAAAAATGGATTTTTGAAGAACTCTCGTCGCGAGGGCTTGAAAAAGTCTATAAAGAAATAGAACGTCCGCTTGTGCCGATTATTGATAAAATGCAGAAAAAAGGAATTTGCGTTGATGTGAAATACCTAGAAACGCTTTCGAAAAAATATCATGCGGAATTGGAAGCGTATGAAAAAAAGATTTACGAACTTGCGGGTGAAGAGTTTAATATCAACTCGCCGAAGCAGATGGGGGAGGTGCTTTTTGATAAACTCATGCTTATCGTGAAAGGACTCAAGAAAACCGCCGGCGGCGCTCGCTCAACACGGGAATCAGAGCTTGAAAAATTGCGCGATGTTCACCCGATTATCGGCGAGATACTTCTCTACCGCGAACTGCAAAAACTTCTCTCCACCTATGTTGATACGATTCCGTCTTCTGTTGCGGAAGATGGGCGAATCCACACCACGCTTTCGCAGACCGGCACGGTGACCGGACGCATGTCGTCCAATAATCCGAACCTTCAAAACATTCCCGCAACAGGAGAGCATGGAAAAGAAGTGCGCAATGCATTTGTTTCAGAAAAAGGAAGCCTGCTGGTTGCCGTGGATTATTCGCAAATAGAAATGCGCATACTTGCGGAGCTTTCGCAAGACGAAATATTGCTTGAAACATTCCGTTCCGGAAAAGATGTGCATGCGTCCGTCGCTTCGCGCGTGTTCGGGGTTTCTGAGTCGGAGGTGTCAAAAGACATGCGCCGAAAAGCGAAAGTGATAAACTTCGGCATTATTTACGGCATGGGAGTAACCGCGCTTCAAGGGAATCTCGGCGGCACGCGCGCCGAGGCGCAGGAATTTTATGATAACTATTTCGCGAAGTTTCCGAAAATTGGCGGATATTTCGAGAAAGTGAAAAAAGATGCGGCGAAAATCGGCTATACGGAAACACTTTTCGGGCGGAGGCGATATTTCCCCGGATTTAGCTCGTCAATGCCGTTTGTGCGGGCGATGGCGGAACGAATGGCGATGAACGCGCCGATACAAGGCACGGCGGCTGATGTGGTGAAGTTCGCGATGATACAGGTTGATAAGGCGATTTCGGGAAATGATACCGCATCAATGCTTCTTCAGGTGCATGACGAACTTATTTTTGAAATAAAACAAGACTCTGCCGATGCGGCGATACCGATTATAAAAAACGCGATGGAAAATGTCGGCAAACTTTCCGTCCCACTTGTAGTGGATGTGTCGGTTGGGGAGAGGTGGGGGGAGATGATAAAAAACAGTGGTCAATAAAAAAACCGCAACCGTTTCAGGTTGCGGTTATAAGAATGCTGTTTACCCACCATCACTATAACAGTCATAAAAATTTTTCAAAGACCTTGGTGTCCCATTCACTAGTAGCGTCATTATAGACCTCAACTTTTTCGCAAAGAGGACATGTTCTGTGTAAACCCACATTCTTCCCACACCATTCCACCCACCCTTCTGGCGGGTGTGTGCAACTTTTTTGCTCTTCCTTTTTAGCTTCTTCACGAAGCATTCTTGCTTCCGCTTCAAGTTGTTCAGCTCTCGCTCTTTTTTCTTCAATAGCGTTCATTTTTTTATACCTCACTTTGGGGTTACTGTCTGCGTAAATACTACAGCCGTGAAAACAATTTGTCAATTTTTTGTTCCGGTTTGACGAAAAAACAAAAGTAATATAGTATTACTTGTATGAAAATAGGAATTATTGCAAAACCGAATACCAAGGGGCAGTTTGTCATTCCGCACGCTTTCAGGAAAAAACTCGGCATTGTTTCCGGTACGCCGATCAATGTCGTTGTGAGGGAAGACAGCATCGTGCTGTATCCTTTGGCGGTAAACCACACCAGAAGTGCGGGGGCGATCAATTACTATAACACTCTCGTGGGGACGAGGGGCGCATGGAGTGCGGAGAAATCTTCTTCAAAATCCCCGTCGGTTTATGAGAAAAAAGCGAGGAAACTTGAGCTTTTTGCCTCAAGTAAGCGAAAAGCGGCATGGTAATACTCGATACGAACATCATTATTGACCACCTTCGGAGCGGGGATGACCGGGAAACCGCGCTAATGAAAATCGCGCGAGAATTTTCGCGTGAGGAACTTGCTATTTCCGTTATCACTGTGCAGGAACTGTACGAGGGGCAAAGCACGCGGGAAAAAAGAAAAGAAGAGCACCTGCTTGCAACCATTGCGCCGCTTCTCGTGCTTCCATATACCTACGACATTGCCGAATCCGCCGGAAAGATCGCTCGCGACATAAAGAGACCCATTGAACTTGCCGATGCCGCCATCGCCGCAACGGCGCTGGCGAACAATGCTCATTTTGCCACTCTGAACAAAAAAGATTTTCTCGGCATTTTCGGACTTCAAATAATTTGACACATACATCCATTATATATACTATGGACACATGAAAACAATGATAAACATCAAGGTGGATATGGACACAAAAGTCCGCGCAAAGGAAACAGCCGAAGGACTTGGCCTGCCTTTGAGTACCGTTATCAACGCCTACTTGAAACAATTTGTCCGTACAAAGGAAATTCATCTCTACTCTCCCGAGGGAGAACTGAAACCCGCTGTACGAAAACGGCTCAATCGCCTCCATAAAGATGTTGCGGAAGGGAAAAATATTTCACGGAAATTTACTGATCCAAAAGAAATGGACGCTTATCTGATGTCATTATGATTTCCATCCACCTTCATAAAAGTTTTGAAAAACAGTTCAAACAGATTCCTTTGAAAATAAAAGAAAGGTTTTTGGAGCGCAAAAATCTCTTCTTGGAAGACAGTACGCATCCTTTACTTAACAACCACCCGCTTACCGGAGACAGAAAAGGAGAGTGGAGTATAAATATAACCGGCGATTGGAGAGCTATTTATGAATACATTGATGATAACAACGCGGTCTTTTTGGAAATAAACACCCACGGGAATTTATACAAATAAAACAGTAAACATGATTACGATTATCAGCGTAACCCAATTTCATAAGGAATTGAAAAACATCGCCAAAGAAACGCGCAGGGGCAAGTCTTTTTTGGTGATGAACCGAACCGAACCCATTTTCCGCATTGAGCCGGTCGCGCCGAAGTCGTATGACAAAGAACTCGAAAAATCAATAAAGAAACTTCGCGGCGCATAAAAATTTCTCCTGTGGAAAAGTGGGAGGCGAAGAAAGTAAATATGGTACAATAAAAGTACTTAAAAGTAACCTCATGGTTTTTATGAATATACTCAAATGTTCGTGTGCGAAGAATTGGGGAGATCTCGCGCCTCTCGCGCTTCGTATCGTTGCGGGACTTATTTTTCTTATGCATGGTCTTCAGAAGGCTGTTGACGTGCCTTTGTTTGGCGGCTTCTTGAGCACCACCATCATTCCCGCCCCGCAATTTTTCGCGTGGTTTGTGGTGCTGCTTGAGATCGTCGGCGGCATCGCGCTTATCCTCGGTTTTTTGACGCACTGGGTGAGCAAACTGCTTACGCTTCAGATGATTGTCGCCATTTTCCTTGTGCATATAAGTAGCGGTTTTTTTGCGCCGAAAGGATATGAATTTGCGCTTCTCCTTGCTGTTGCCGCTTTCTCCCTCATGATTACCGGAGCGGGGAAATGGTCTGTTGATGAGTGGCTGATTAAATCCTGTTGTGGAAAATGCGTGGACGGGGTCTGTCCGGAGCATGGCGCGCAGAAAGAAGTGATGAAATAAAAAAGAACCCCCCGGCTGAAAAGTCGGGGGGTTTTGCGTCAGGGCTGAATATAGTGCCAGCGCGTTTCTTTTATAATGGCGGTTAACCACCATGGGACAACGGTGTTTCCGGTACCTCGCGTGTCCATATCTGTATCCGTAGGCGCAACATATAAAGCAATGAATTTTGTGTGGGCCACGCGGAACGCATCAAGCGCACCGAGGCAAGTATTATATGCCGACACAAGCTCAGGGCTATTGTTTTGAGTTTTCAAAATGTATTCCCGCACATTCGGACCTTCTTCAATAAAGCGCATAAACCTCTGGTCTTTCGGGTGGAGATATGTGCGGGTATTGGTCATGGCTTCCACGATCTTCGGGTGCGTATATCGAATTCCAAGCGCGAGAGAGAAGGACGGAATTGTTGCGGTTTGCGCTCCGCTCGCGCCTGTGAAGCTTTGAGGCGCTTGTCCGTATTCTTCCACGCCGTCATATATCACATGAGTGAACGACATAAGGTACCGGCGGATGGTGTTGCGGTAGATGTCCGAAGAAACATTTTGCTCAATCTGCGCGAACCCCGGTTGCATTTCCAAGAGCACGGAGGTAAGCGATTCGAGCGACCACAAAAGCAGGGTATTGTTGCCGGCTTCTATCGCTTTGCGCATCGTGAGTACTACTCGCTTGCCTTTCTCCCCCGCAAACTCAAAAGGCGTAAGGTGGGTAAGAATAAATGCCGCTTCCGATTCTCTCCCCGTGAAAGTCATTAACGGCTCAAGGTTTTCAGGTGAAAAGGGGGCATCGGCATCTTTTCGCTTATAATTATCGCGAACATACGAGAAATATTTAAGTATGGGCGGCGTGGAGCAACTGTCCTCGGTAAGTTTCGCGGAAAGCCGATAAGAGGGCAGAGCGATGTTTTTCGGTATCACCGATTCGCCGTCTTCCACGTGAATATAGGCGCTTTGAATCATATGGCAACACAAGAGCAGTAACCGAACTTCGCCTTCGCAAGAAAGCGTTTCCGTATCAAGGAGCGGAATTTTTCGCACCTCGCGCCGAAGCACCGATGCGCCCGATTGCATGAGTGAAGGAATATTTTTTGCGGTGTCAAAGAGCGCATCAAACCTTCTTGGAAGCACCGCCATCGGAGGGTTTTGTAAGCGCATCACATCAAACATAGGGATACCTCGCTATTTCAAAAAAGTGAAAAGATTTTGCCTGCGATAAAACTACCAAAAAAATGCTGTCTTGTAAAGCTTCCGCTATACAAACAGGTTCGAATATGCTTTCATATTCTGTATGAACGAAACAATTTCAATTAAAGCAAAAGAATTTTTCATTTTACCGCCAAGCGAGGGCGGGGAAGGTGTTGTTGATTTAAGAGGGTTTACCCACGGGGCGATGCCGAAAACAGTACGGGAAAACCTGAACATATTTGCTTCAGAGTGGGAGCGAAAAGGGGTGGATGCTTGGAATCAGGTCGAGAATAAGGGTATTTTTTTCACAGGAAACGAGTCCGAAGAGGAGCAAAAAAATGTCTTTGGGTGGTGGAACCTTCCAGAGGTTCTTGGAGACCGTTTTATCGCCCCGCTTCTCGGCGCACCGGAGGGAACGTGCATTATGATGCCGAATGCGACGCTTGTCGTTCAGCAAATCTTGTCATGCATTGAGTTGAATAAAACAGGGAGGCGCCGAGTGGTTACCACAGATGGAGAATTTCCCGCTGTCGGGCATACGCTCGAAAATTTCAACCGGAGATTTTCAGGGTATGGTGATGATGTGCGTAAAGAAGTTGAATTGGAAATTGTGCGCGTTTCGCCCACTGACGGGGTGTTCGCAAAAGACACATTTGCCAAAAAAATTATTGCGGAGATAAATAATCAAACAGCTTTGGTGATTTTCAGCCACGTCGGTTTTTTACGCGGAGAGCTGGTTTCAAACGAGGCGATTAAAAAAATAGTGAAAGCGGCGCATGAACACGGCGCACTTGTTGCCGTTGACGGATACCACGCTATTGGAAGTACGGTTATGAACGTGCGAGACCTTGGTGTTGATTTGTATTTTGGCGGACTCTTGAAAGAAGGATGCGGGTCGTCGGGAAACGGTTTTCTTTATCTCAAAGAGGGGTTGGAATTGACACCGACAGGAGGGGGGTGGTTCGGGGACGGGGAACCATTCGCTTTTAATGAAGCGCCGAAATCTCATAAAAATATACGAAGAAGGTTTCTTTTCGGTACCACCCCGGTCGCCTCCATGTATCATGGCGTTGAAGGTATAAAATTCTTTCTTCAATTCGGCATGGAAGCAATCGTAGAAGACCTGCGCGCAAAGAGCGGATATATGATAAAAACTTTTATAGAAAATGATCTGACCCTCGTTTCTCCGAAAGACGAAAACCGAGCCTCAATTCTTGTTATTTTACGGATTGATGAAGCGAATAAGATGAGAGATTATCTGGCGCATTACGGCATATTGGTTGATGCCCGCAAAAATGAATACCTCCGTTTTGCCCCGCATGCGTATACGTCGTTTTCTGATATTAAGCGGGCGACAAAAATTATCCTCGACGCGATGAAAACGGGAGAATATAAAAAAACGGAAGTTAAAGAAACCGGCGGACCGGTAACATAACTCGTATGATACAAAGAGTAGACCTTTCGCCGTCAAATAGGCGGACACACCACTTTCATGATGTTGACAGCGTTCTCATCGCAAAACGTCGTCTGGAAAAAACAAGCACCGGAGAACATATGGTGGTAAGCGATTACGCGTGGGTGGATAAGGGGACGCAAAAGGAGGCGTATGAGTCCTCTCATGCGGGGACACACTTCGACACCCCGTACCATTTTGACGAAAAAGGAGAGAAGAGTATCGCCATAAGCGACATGTCCGGTCCGGCGCTCGTGGTTGATATTCGGGAAGAACTTTTCAAGTGGAGCGATGGGTATGCTATCACAAAAATCGTTGTTGAAAAATGGATGGAAGCGCACGGTGAAAGAAAAAATGTTTTTTTGAAAGGGTGGGAGCGAATATTGTTGCGCGTGCTGTCGGATAAAGATGCCGCAAGCATTGAACCGATGCGCCAATTTCCGTATTTTGACAGCGGAGAAACGGTGGAAATATTATTGAATAATGCGAGAATGCGTCTTGGCGGAGAAAGAATAAAACTTGTATGCACGGAATCTCCCTCAGTCGATTATCGGGACTGCGGAGGACTTCGAACACCTGACGCAAAAGGAAAAGGAGGCGCCCATGGGGCTTTTTACAAGAGCGGAGTATCTATCGGCGAGAACTGGGATTTTCGGAATCTTAACAACATGACCCGCGGGTTTCTTCATGTATTTTTTGATACTGAAAAACCTGCGCCGGATGCAGTGAAGGTGTATGCCGCAGTTTTTGAGATTGATGTGTTGTAAAACTCTTCATTTTGTGGTACTGTTTCAGCAGTGAGTTTTTTGCCATAGAGGAGAAAAGAAATGAATGTATATGTAAACGAACTGTTGACCCATCCGATTTGGACGACTTGTTTCCTGCTTTTTTTGTGGCGAATTGTCATTTCATTCCGCCGTATTGAGAGCAGAAAAGAAATGGTTATTCTCATAACTATTTTTTTCGTTCTCATGGCGGCATCGCCGGTATTCATCGGCGTTCCGTTTGCGGCGATACAAGAAAAAACTATCTACGGAATAATGTACCTATTTGTTTTGCCGATTATGTCCGTTTACTGTTCGTATCTTATGTGGACAGCCTTAAGGGATGCGCGAGCCCCTGTTTCTGTCGCAATTGTTCTCTGCACCATACCGGGTATGGTCGTCGCTTTTATTTTTGTGAACGCGCTCCAGAAACTTTTTCTCTAAAAATAAAGCCAACCATTTGCTAAAGCCCCGGTTTACACGGGGCTTTTCTTTTGTCGCTCTCGCGGGCATAATAGGAGGTATGTTATATCTCATTTACGGAAGCGACCGGGAAAAAGCGCGGGTAAAAAAAGACGAGCTCCTCTCCGTACTTCGCGGGAAACGTCCGGACGCGGAAGTATTTACGCTTGACGCGGATACGTTTACCGCCGCGAAACTCGAGTCTCTGTATTCTTCACAGGGACTGTTTGAACAGAAGCATATTGCGGTGCTCGTCGGGCTTTTCGCGGACAAGGAGGCGAAGCAGGCGGTTTTGGACGCGCTTTCGCCGCTTGCCGACTCAACAAGCGTTTTTCTTTTGCTTGACGGGGCGATTGACGCGAAAACCGCGGCGCTGATTGAAAAACATGCCGCAAAAGTATATTCATTCGGCGAGAAAAAAAAGGCAGAATGGGGGAATAATATCAATTTTCTCATAGCTGATGCATTCGGCGGGAAGGATAGGAAAAACGCGTGGGTGCTTTTTCAGAAAGCCTTGCGGACGGGGTCTTCCGCGGAAGAAATTCACGGCACGCTCTTTTGGCAAGCGAAAACGATACTGCTTGTGAAGAAAACCAAAAGCGCAGAAGAAGCGGGGCTGAAACCGTTTCCATACGACAAAGCGGTGCGTTTTGCAAAAAATTTTACCGAAGAGGAACTCGACGAAATACTTTCCCGACTTGCGGATATGTATCACGGGATACGGATGGAGGGGGGAGATCTTGAAACGGAACTGGAGAAATTTTTACTGCGAGCTTGACTTTTATTTATACACATGGTATCCTAAAGGTTAGGACAACAGGAGATTTGAAATGAAAGAAAAAGCCCTAAAAAGATTGTTTCTTATTCTCTTTTTTACATTATTCGGATGCGCGGCGGCACCATACGTTGACTATGGCGGGCGCAATGGCGACTATATAAGAGCGGTATTGCGCGCGAGAGAAACCGGAGAGCGTGTGGCTATCACCTATGAATGCGACAGCGCTTGTATAATAAAGCTCTCTTCCGGACGCGGTTTGTGTGTGTCGAAAAAAGCATCTTTCGGGGTGCACGAAACACGTTTTACCCCGTCCGATGTTTCTTACGAAAATGGAATGAAGTGCAAATGGTGTACCGAGAGGTTAAGATCGTTTGTTCCGCGCTGTGCGCTCAAGTTGTTTGATTCGCGCCGCGCGTTTGATAAATCTGATTTCACATATTTTTCAGGCGCAGAGGTGTTGGAATCTTGTCCTGAAATATCAGAGTGTAAAGAATGAGAATGAAACAAGAAAAGCATAAGCGCCGCAGCAATTGATTTTTGCACGGCGCTTTTTTGTTGTTGCTGGGGCAGGGACACTCCCTCAACGGAAATGAAGCGGTTCACTTCCTTTGGGCGGACAGAAATGAAAAATCCCGATAATTATCGGGATTTTTCATTTCTGTCCGCCCAGCAGGGCTCGAACCTGCGACCCCCTGCTTAAAAGGCAGGTGCTCTACCGGCTGAGCTATAGGCGGATCTTTTGAGATAAGGAGCAGTTTATGCTCATCCCTTATACTTTATACTACAATTAAGGCGTATAATCAATACTTACTCTGCGGCACTTTTTTGCTATGATGACGATGGTTTCTTGTTTTTTTGCAGACAACATAGAGGAGAGAAAAATGATATATGTTATCAAAGCGATGCAGGGTGTGAGTACGGGAGATCTCGGTCTACCTTCTTTGTATAAGATAGATAGCGGTGCGGTGAGTCCTCATGCAATCATAGTGCGAAGCAGTCGGGTGGATACTGATGATTATCCCGAACTTTTGACTGTCGCTCGCGCAGGCGCGGAAGTGAGTAATATTACCGTTGCAAAGGCGACCAAAAAGGGGATATGTGTTTTTAACACGCCCGGCGCAAACGCAAACGCTGTCGCCGAGCGGGTTTTGGCGGCACTGTTTGAGGTTTCTCGCAATATTCGCGAAGTGCGCCGGTTTATGACATCGCTTCAAGATATTGTCGATGACAAAGAACTGACGGATATTATTGAGCGTCGAAAATCCGAACTTAAAGGGTTTGAACTTCGAGGAAAAACACTCGCTGTGGTTGGGCTCGGGCAGATAGGAGCGCTCGTGGCGAACATGGCGCGGGCAATCGGTATGAATGTGATCGGGTATGACGCCTATCCGATCCTGGAGAACATACATCGGCTTGATCCTTCTGTGAATTTAGCGCGGTCATTGTCCGCCGCGGTCGCCGTGGCTGATATGCTCACCGTACACGTGCCATATTCTGAAAGAACCAAGCATCTTATAAACCGCGAGGTGCTTAAAAAAACGAAACACGGCGTTATATTGCTCAACTATTCTCGCGGCGGCGTTTACGATGATGATGCCGTATGTGATGCGCTTGACGAGAAAAGAGTATTGAAGTATGTCACGGATTTTCCAACCGTGCGGCTAAAAGACCGCAAGGATGTGACTTGTACCCCGCATCTTGGGGCAAACACGGAAGAGTCCGAAGAAAATTGTGCTGGAATGGCGGGCGAACAGCTCAAAAATTATCTTGAGTACGGCGTCGTGAAGCATTCGGTAAATTTCCCGGCGGTAGATCTTTTCCCTGCGCCGTCGATCGTGACTCGTTTGGTTGTTATTAACCAAAACATACCCGATATGATAGCAAAAATCACGAACGTCTTAGGTCGTGCGGGAATAAATAT
Organism: uncultured Candidatus Saccharibacteria bacterium; assembly: GCA_964428135.1. Classification (GTDB taxonomy): domain Bacteria; phylum Patescibacteriota; class Minisyncoccia; order Phycocordibacterales; family CAIJYI01; genus CAIJYI01. The sequence goes on from CAYRXD010000017.1 coordinate 14,692, forward strand.
CACCACGGAGCTGAACCAAAGCCACGAAATAGGTTATACGCTTATTGATCTGGAGACGGCAGTTTCTCCTGAAATTGTTCAGATGATTAGGGGTATCCCTGGGGTACTTCGTGTGAGAGCACTTACATTCTCCGAATAAATTGTAAAATCGCCCCAACATCCGTTGGGGCGATTCTTTTGTTACAACGGATAATCAATACTCAAAAGTCCGGGACCGAAGAAGAGGAAAGAGAGGGAAATAAAGAAAAGGAGGATAGAGAGAGAAGCCGCCGCTCCTTTGTTTCTTTTGTTCAGATACATTCTTTTTGCGGAAACGATTGCAAGGGCGACGCCGGCAACTTGTGTAAAAAGACCGATAAGAAGAAGAATACCGAAGAGAGACTCCGCGAGAGAAAGAACCCTCGGAAAGAAACTGTTTTTAGTGTTTTCTGCTCCTGTTTTTTGAGGAAGCATCTTGTATCCCTCGGTTATAAATATAAGAGCGACGACAACGCGCAGCACCGTGACAGCGACGGCGCTATAATCGAAAAATGTAGGGAAAAGGCTTAACATGATAGATAGGTATTATACGCGGAAAACCAGAGCTTGTCACTGTTGCTAGTACCTCATAAAACTAGGTTTAGGTTTATGAGGTACTAGTACTTAATGGCGTCAATAATCCTCCCTTTGTTATCCTGGAGGGTAATGGTGTCTTTTGTACTCGCCCAAAACTCAGCATCTTTTCCGAGAAAAATTCGCCACTCCGGAAGATAAAAGTCTGAGGTGTTTTTGTTTGCTGCGACACAGCCGTTGTAGTTCATGTTCGATTCTATGAACGCCTTACAGCTTGCCGTTGTCCCCGCAGGAAACGGAACCGTATTCGCACTGCACCTCGGGATATTGCGAATGATTACATGACAATTTCTGTCGAGTGATTCGTATATATCCGTGTCGTACTCTATATCGTATATTCCCGGGCATTGACCGGTGAGGGGCGGAATGAAGTCTTGAAATTGTTCAAGATAGGGCATACAGGAATTGACACGGAACGACACGCCGATAGGAGATCGTCCGGTTGAGATGGTTAAATGATCCCCGGCTTGAATACTGAGCGGACCGGTTGCATTCACTTTTCCCAAGAGAGGAAGTTTCGACACGGGACCTAATGGAACGGTTTGTCCGCGTGAGTTTTGAAGGGTCCAGTATGTACTGTCCGTACTGCTTAAGTTCGGCTGTACAACATCAATCTCGATATATTCTTTTTCCGGGTAGGTTTCTTTTACTCCGGTGGGCGCAGTAATCTTAATCCACGTGTTATAGAATGAAAGTTCCGGTTCAATATTCTTTTTCTTTGCCGAAGCGGTGGATGTGGCGCTTTCGTCCGCTAAGCGTCCTCGAAGTCCGCTTGAAAAATACCAGATTCCCAAGACAACCACAAAGAATGCGGTGGTAATAACAACAATTTTTATAAAAGGAGGTTTCTTTTCCTCAGCTTCTCGTGCTTCTTCGTTGTTCATATTTTATATAATATCACAGTTTGAATGCATTAAAACTGTGGAGTTCTTTTTTTGTCACAGTTACATCGTCCCAAGGTGTTTTTTTGCCGTTTGCTTCCATAATATAGGGGTCGGTGCCTTTGCCGGTGATAATGACTGCATCGCCTGGTTGCGCAAGTGCGAGGGCTTCTTGGATTGCTTCGCGGCGGTCGAGAATGATTTTCGGCGTTTTATTTTTCATTCCGCCCGCAACTTCGTTTATGATTTTTTGCGGGTCCTCGTCGTACGGGTCTTCGTTGGTAAGAATGATATGCGAGCAGTATTTTTCCGCGACCGCACCCATTTCCGGACGTTTCCGCTGGTCGCGCCCCCCGCCGGTTGATCCGAGTACGCAGATGAGGTTTTTTCCGGCAAGTGCTCGATACGCTTGTTCCAGAGAATCTGCGGTGTGGGCATAATCCACATAAACACCGAAATTCTGCCCTTCTTCAACTTTTTCCATCCTGCCTCGGATTCGCGAAACTTTCTCAAGCCCGGCGCGGATATTTTCGGGTGTTATGTTGAAATGTTTTGCACACATCGCCGCCGCAAGCATGTTATAGATATTAAAAACACCGGGGAGCGGCGAGTGGATTTTTTCTCCCCACAAAGTAAACTCAGTACCGCTTTTCATCACGTGGTAGGGGGCGGCGTTTTGGAGAGAGTAGGAAATTTTTGTTTTCACGCCAATGTTTAAAAACCGCAACCCTTCTTTATCGTCCACGTTCGCAATAATCGCTTTGTCTTTTTTCGGCGACATTTCAAGCGCGCGGGCGATAGAGAGTTTGGCGGCAAGATATTTTTCGTACGAGCCGTGCGCCTCAATATGCTCCGGCGAAATGTTGGTAAAAATAAGCGCATCGAGTTCAATAAACTTGTGCCGGAACTGCTTTGCGCCTTCCGATGTGATTTCCAAAATAAAGTATTCACACCTCGCGGATACCGCCTCGCGGATTTTTTTTTGAATGAACATCCGCCCCGGCATCGTCATCTTAAAAAGATTCGGCGTTGAAATGTTGCCGACCTTGAAACGAATGCCGTTCACAAGCGCGGTCTTTTTTCCCGCCGTTTCCAGAATTGAATTCAAAAATTCCGTCGTACTTGATTTTCCTTTTGTGCCCGTCACGCCGATGACTATAATGTGCCGAGAAGGAACGCCGTAGCGGAGAGCGCCGAGAAGTGCGAGCAGGTAATGGTACGCCGGCTGAAAAAACTCAAAGATGGGACTGGGGATTATTTTTTTGATTTGATGCAGCGTCATTACTTTTTTTCACGAGTTATTCACAGGATCTTGATTAATTGTTGCTAGTTGTGTAGTATAATACACTTATGGGCTTTGCCCCGGGGTTCGCGTTTGCGAGCCGGTACTAACCCCGAGTTTTCTCGGGGTTTTTGCTGTCAAAATCATCAAAACAACTGTATTTAATACCACAATAGAGCCATTCTGTTTCTTTCAACAGAGCGTCTATAACCTTCTTATTTTCAAATAAAACAACCCAAGGTTTATAAAAAACATCATACTTCCTTTTGGTCATAGGATACAAATAAAGGTCTGCTATTTGAACAAACAAATTATCTTTACTTTTACGGCGTGGCTCGCCAACCACGACTTTTTTATAATCCTCGCAAACAAGGGCTCCATACATACTTGAATTACCGGGATTGAATGGTGAGCCGATCGTTTTTAAATCTTTTGCATATTGAAGTATTGCTCTATCTTCTTTTTTCCCGCATACTTCAAACCGAACCTCAAAAGTACCGCCTTGACCCTGCACGTATTTCGCGACTCTTTCAATTAAAATTGAGTATGCCGTTTTACACATCCACCACCTTTTATCACCATATTTTTCTTCATATCTTTTATTGTAACCAGGGCGGTGAATCACAGCGGCAAAACCTATAACTGGAACAGAGAGAAGGAAAACGGTAAGTTCTTCCAGAAAATTTTCCTTTTTCTTAGAACTCTCTTCCAGCCATAAAAAATTGTTTCGCATGCCGCGGATTTCCGTCGAATGAAGCGGGTAAGAAATATTCCATCGTTTACAAAACTTTTTATAATTTTCTTCCAAAATATTTTTATCGGCTTTTTCAACCAATATCCCGCCTAAAGCGAAATGATCCATTTCGTCGTTTCTGGCAACCTGCTGTTTGTCGGAGAATCGAGTCCCCGAGTCATCAACATAAAGATAGTAGTGTTTTTGCATAATCATTTCCCCAACAATTTAAGCGCCTCTTTTATTTTCTCTCCCGGAGTTTCGGCTTCGGGGGAGATTTTTTATTTTCGGCTCAATTGCGCGATTAAATATAGGACTTACGCACCAATGAAAGATTTGGTCGGTTCCACCGCCAAAGGGCGGAGAAACCGACCAAAATTCTACACCGAAACCATATGTTCTCACAACAGCGTGTAAGTCCTAAAACATAATCATACACCCAATATATAAAATTGCATAAAAAAACGCAAATTCTCTAATTTATAAAAATATCCTTATTTTGCAAGTATTTTTTAATAAAGAAATTGCGGGAATGTTGCATTTTCGGACATTCGCGCAGAACGTAGACGCAAAAAAAATTTGACGAAACATATTTAATTTGATATTAAATATCACAGAAAGAACATTTACATTCTATTAACACGAGCCGCAAATACCCGCTACACGCACAATTTTACCAATCAGGTTTCAACGTTTCCCTATAGCTATTTCTAGCATATGCGGGAATTAGCTATAGGGGAAAAAGGAAGGTATTTGTGGCTCGTGTTAATAACACAAAAGCGAGGCAGATATGAACGGTATGGATATTAAAACAAGAATTAAGACATCACCCCTTTCAGGGATGGTCGGGTGTATTATTGGCGACAGTCATGAATGCGGAAGGTCGGCGAAAGACGGGATGTTTCGCGGCGCGTGGTTTAATGGAGGAAGGTATTATTCATTGGGCGAAATGCTTCAGGCGCTTATTCCGGAGGTTCATTGGCTGAATTATGCGGAAACGGGAAGTAATTTCTTTGAGGGTTTGAAACAGTTGCAAACCGCAATCTCTGAAACAAAAAACAGAAAAACGAGAAAGACGGAGATTGATTTTTTACTCATCGGTTCGTTCGGAAAAGATTATCATTGGCAGGGGTATAATCAGTGTATAGTGGACGGGATGCTTGCAGATGTTGAATGCATGATCCGTCTCGCTAAAGAGAACGGCGTGGCGCATGTTTTTGTAAACGACCTCCCCCCACCGGAAGATATAAACGATATAATCGCCGGGAAACTCTACGGAAAAGTGTATGGGAAAGGATATACCTTACCAAAAGATGAAGGAAGAAAAATTGTCGAACAATATCGTTTACGCTTTGAAAAGCGAAACGATGCGGTATTTATACGCGATGTGCGGAAAGGAACGACAATGATTGAGGATGGCATTCACCCGGATTGGCAATCACAGCTTCGCGCCGCGCGGAGAATTGAGGAAGTTTTACTGAAATTATTTTCCCAACAGTCTTAATGCCTCTTTTATCTTCTCTCCCGGAGTTTCGGCTTCGGGGGAGATTTTTTTGAGCACTTCGCGGGCTTCTTTGAGAGAATAGCCGAGGGCTTCAAGCGCTTCGAGGGCATCGGTTTCTTTTTCGCCGGATGTCGTTTCGGCGCGGAAGCCGTCCACCTTTCCCTTCAGCTCCATGACGATTTTTTGCGCGTTCTTTGTGCCTATGCCGGATACTTTCGTGAGGTGCGAGCTGTCGCCTTCGGTGACGGCGGAGACAATCATTTCAACCGGTGCGGCATTCATAATTCCAAGCGCGGTTTTCGGACCGATGCCGGAGACAGTGAGGAGGAGTTCGAAAAACTCAAGTTCGGATTGTTCAAGAAAGCCGTAGAGGTCAAGCGCGTTTTCGCGAACGGACAAATGCGTCCAAAATAACATTGCACCACTTTCTTTTTCGGCTTGCCTCATCACTTCGCCGGTAGTGAAAATTTTGTATCCCACCCCGCCGACATCGAGCACAAGAAACCGCTCGGCGGCGAAAGAGAGTGTTCCCGTGAGTGATGCAATCATGAAGGTATTGTAGCAGAGGAGGGGGGAGTTTCACAAATGAAGATTGTATGATATACAGAATAGTGGAGGTTGTAAATATGAGGAAGCAATTATGCCGCGCATTATAATAGGTTTGAGCGAAAGGGAATCATTTCGCCCTTTGCCAAGTAAAAAAGGTGACTTCTGTGGAAATGTTTTACGGGAAGCTGTGTTTTTTGCCAGCGATGGAGTAACCGTAATAGGACACAAGTGGTCGTTTTCATATTTGAGGCTTGCTGATAAAACAGTAAAATTCAGAATCGGTAAGCCGGAAGCATCTCCATGCGGTTCAAGCTCGGATATGGAGGCGCAAGGGTATATAGGTCTTTATCTCGAAGAAGATCAGCCGCCGATCTTGGACGAACAAGAAGTTGATACGGACGAACTTCAAGAAGAGGTGGTCTCCGGACAGCGCGTGGCGCAGAAGCCGTTTCGTAGGAATAGAGGACTGTGAACCTGCGTAAAACATGTAACCCCCTTGCAGAGAAGCGAGGGGTTTTTGACAAAATAATAAAAGTATGATTCTATGTAATAGAAAGAATTGATTACTTGAAAGAGGTGGAAAATGGTACAGACAAAATTTCTTGCCGGTCTCACGGACTGGCGCAAGGTGTCATGGCTCGATATTTATCGGGTGTACAGCGATGAGGTTCATTCGGCGGCGGTAAGCTCCGGATTCTCGCATGTTTTTTGGCGCGCATATGAAATCGGCGTGTTTTCAAAAATTCCGCCGGGCGCAAAAAACGCGCTCGTGGTCATAAGCGGTACGCATGGCGTTGAAGGACCCGCGGGGTCGTTCGTGCAGGCGCGGATGTTACAGGACAAGTTTTTTACGGAGCAGAAAGATACCGCTGTTATTTGTATCCACGGCTTAAATCCGTGGGGATACATCCACGGACGGAGGACGAACGAGCACAATGTGGACATCAACCGAAACGCCGGTACGGAATTCATGACGAAGTCCGGGTATGCGAGCATGCACCACTTGATTATGCCGAAGGTTTGGGACGATGCGGCGGTCGGGAATCTCAGGGATGCCGTTCGTTCGAATCCGCAAGCGAAGGATGCGCTTATGTCCGGTCAGTATGATTTTCCGGATGGTATATTCTTCGGCGGCAAATCGTCAGAGAAGAGCATACGGTTACTCGAACTTTTTTGCAAACAGCACCTTTCGCTGTTTGAAAGGGTGGGGGTGCTTGATATTCACACCGGACTTGGGGAGTTTGGAAAACTCACGCCAATCTCACCGACAGCTTCTCTTGGCGATCCGCTTGCGGCGCGCACAAAAAACTACTGCGGCGAGAGAGCGGTGTTCCCCAATGTTCCAAAATCCGGAGGCGTTGTTTCTCCGGCATCCGGCAGTGTTATTGAGGCTATGCTCCGGTGGCTTCCGACGGTTGAGGTAACGCCTATCGCTCTTGAGTTCGGGACATATCCGATTTCGGAGACATTTCCGTGGTTTGTCGCGGAGAATTGGGCACATCACCACCCCGGCGTTCTCTCGTCTGAAAAGCAACGAGAGATCAAAGAAAAATTCTGGAATATCTTTTATCCGAATGAAAATCGCGTTTTGTGGCTCGAAGCCATTCAAGAGCAGTCGTTTGATGTTGCTCAAAAAATGATTCTCGGGATGAGAAAACCGTAGCAGAAGGAAGCTAACCCCTCGTGTTTTTACGCGAGGGGTTTTATGGTATTGTAGAGGACATACGCTTTATGCAAAACTACGCGCAACAAAGTCTTGAAGCGCACCGCAAATATCGCGGCAAGATCGAAATAAAAAGCAAACTTCCGATTACCAATCGCGAGGAGCTTTCAATCGCGTATACTCCGGGTGTTGCCGCAGTGTGTCTGGAGATTGTAAAAAATCCGAAAGAGGCGCGCGAATTGACATCGTGTAAAAATACGGTTGCGGTCATTACCGACGGCACGGCAGTACTCGGACTCGGCGATATTGGCCCCGCGGCGGCGCTTCCGGTGATGGAAGGGAAAGCGGCGCTCTTTAAGGAATTCGCGAACGTGGATGCTTTCCCGATTGCGCTTGCGACGAAAGATGTTGAGGAAATTGTTGCGGCGATTAAAAACATAGCGCCGACGTTCGG
>CAYRXD010000018.1:0-20259 GCA_964428135.1 uncultured Candidatus Saccharibacteria bacterium
TTCCCGCAAACACGGTAAGATGATACGTTGTGTTTTCGTATGAACCCGTATCCGCCCCGAAAACAACCGGCATGATGGTTTCTGCGCCCGGCACATTTTCTTTCTTGCTCAAAAGTTCAAGGTCTTTATTCTTCAAAGAGTCCGTAAACATCTGCGCCACATCCGCCGGCCCCGTCGGTTGCCGCCCCGGAATGATGGCGATAGTCTTCGAGCCAATCCCTTGCACCGCCCCGAGAATCAATCTTTGCGCTCCCTGTCCGAGCGAGATGATAAGGATAATGGAAGTCACCCCGATAACGATACTGAGCATGGTAAGCGCCGACCGCGATTTGTTCACGGCAATGCTCTTTATGGCGGTTTTGAAAAGGTGTTTCGGGTGCATGATGTTATAGTCGAAAGTCTCCTACTTCGTTTGTCGCTTCCTTTTAGCGCTTTCAATCGCTTTCAGTGCCGCCTCGTCAAAATCAATATCCTCCGCCGCTTCTCTTTTTTTGTATTCGCTGAAATTCTTTTCGGCGATTTCCGCCGCCAGTTCATGCGATATTTTTCCGGCATCTTTCAGGATGTTTCTGTCGTTGATGATTAAAAATCCGTGAAGTTTTTCCAGCCAATCATTCATCGTCATCGGTATTCGCCGACGCGCCTGTTCCGCGGCAAACACCAAATACTGTTCCACCAAGGCGTTAAGCTGCGCTATCTCTTCCTTGTTGTAATAATTTTTTGCAATAAGAACTTCTTCTTTTGTCGGTTTATTTCCTCTCCAATTCGTCAGCCCGAGATTCTTTTTCCCGCTGTCAATCCGCTCGACGACAATTTCCGCCGCGGTGTTTCCCGTAACAGCATAATGGACTTTATTTTGCACCGTCTTAAAAAACAAAACGCTCTGATCGTCTGCCGGGTCATAATCAACGCTGGTCGCATAAATATCGGTAATTTTTCTGTAAAATCTTTTTTCACTCGCGCGGATGTCCGCGATGGTTCGTTCAAGTTCTTCAAAATAATCAAACGGCACATCGGGATTTTTCAGCCGTTCAACATCCAGCACAAAACCTTTCACGATATATTCCGAAAGACGTTTGGTTGCCCACTTGCGGAAAGCCGTACCTTGAGATGATTTCACTCGGTAGCCCACGGCGATGATGACGTCTAAATTGTAGTATTTTACAAGATATTCTTTACTGTCTGTACCAGTTCGTCGGAATTCCCGACATACTGAATCCGAGATGAGTTCACCCTCTTCAAAAATATTTTGAATGTGCTCGGTAACAGTAGATCTGCCTTTTCCATACAAAGTGGCTATCATGTCTTGAGTAAGCCAAACGGTATCGCCGTCAAAGCGAACATCAATCTTGACATTCCCGTTCCGATCTTTGTATATGACGATTTGTGAGTTTAGATTTTCCATAAAGTTATTAAAGTTATTGCGGCATGACATGAATCATTTTCGTGACACCACGAAAATGATTCATGTGGTGTTTTTGGGGTTCGCTCACATGAGCGAAGTGCGAATCTATTTTTTGCCCGCTGTTCTTGCAAGATTCTTTCGCCCGCTCAATCGCCGGTAAAAATTTCCCATACTCGGTGTACCCAAGCAATTTATACAAATCCCGCGCACTCCAAAACTCCTGTCCGTGTTCGTTCACCTTTTTTATCTGTTCAAAAATGTTGTTTGGCATAAAATTTAAAATTTATTTTTTAAATCCAACCCTCGCCTGCTTCCGATGCGCCGCTTTCTCGTCCTTCTCTATCTCCCCGTCTTTCATGTGCAAAATGCGCTCTGCGGTTTCGGCGGCAGAGGTTTCGTGAGTGATGAGGACGATGGTGCGGCGGTCTTTTTCGTTCAGGTCTTGAAGAATTTCCATGATGGCTTGCCCCGACTTTGAGTCAAGGTTCCCTGTGGGTTCGTCCGCAAAAATCACTTGCGGATCGGTGACGAGGGCGCGAGCGATGGCGGCGCGCTGTTTTTCTCCGCCGGAGAGTTCCGAAGGCTCGTGGTCGGCACGGTGTTCGAGTCCGACATCTTTGATGGCTTTCATGGCAATAGCATGCCATTTGTCTTCGGGAATATCCGAATACACGAGAGGGAGAACGACGTTGTCGTACACGCTCGTACGGGGAAGAAGGTTGAATGCTTGAAATACAAACCCCATTTTTTTATTGCGGATGCTTGCGACTTCGGATTCTTCATAATCGTCCATTTTCTTGCCGTCAAAAAGATACTCGCCGGAAGTCTGCCCGTCAAGAAACCCAAGAATGTGCAGGAGGGTTGATTTGCCCGAACCGGAGGGACCCATAATCGCCACAAACTCTCCCGCTTCAATTTCAAAAGATACGCCGCGGAGCGCGACTGTGGCACTGTCACCGTCTGCGTATTTCTTTTTAAGATTTTTTACTTCAATAATGGACATAATGGGGATTTATAATTTCTTATTTTACTATGTGCTAATTATAGCTTTTTTGTAAACGAAATAAAATTTGACCCACGGATCAAATAATGTTATGTTCTTCTTTGAGAAGTCGGGGGGTACTCTGACTTTGTTCTTTGTTAAAAACTACTACCAAAAGGCGTAAAATGAATACCGATTTAGTACCACGCACAAAAACGAACACTCTGAAACAATTCTCAGTTCTTCATGAGCAGATACAGGCGTTAGACCTTGAGGCAATCAAATTCAAACTCGTATTTGATTCTCATGGCGCACCATGGAGCGTCGAAAAAGTTACGCAGATTGAACTTTTGTATAAACGCTTTCTTGTTTTGGTGGGGAAACACCCCGACAAGCATATCGTGCCTTTTTCTGAAGATGTCGATGCATTTTGGCATTGCCATATCCTTGACACGGGAAAATATGCGCACGATTGCATGAATATTTTTGGGAGGTTTATACATCACTTTCCTTATCTTGGATTGCGGGGTGAAGAAGATTTACAATTTGCACAGAAAAGCTTTGCGGAAACCTGCTCTCTTTACGAACAGGAGTTCGGTGTTTCTCTTACATCCACAATATCCATGGATGTCGGTTGTACCAATTGCGCCCCGGTACCTTCTTGTAGCGGCGACCCAAGCCCGACAATAGACCAAAAGCGCCCATCACTAAAAGAACACCTTGCTCAGTTACACTAAAAAACGAGTAATCAGGTAAAAACGAAACAACAGTTTAACTTCAAACCTCACGATAATCTTATCGTGAGGTTTTTTATGCGCCGTGAGGTGTAACGTTCGGGAGCGGTTTTTCTTTTACCAAATAGTCATCAAACCATTGTTTGATAAGATTTTCCGCTTCTTTTTTGTTTTCGGTTAGCCCGTGATCATTCCCCTCAAACAAAACGAGTCTGTGAGGAATCTTGTGTTCATAAAGTATTTTAGAGAGGTCGACGGAATCAAGAGGGCTTACTCTCCAGTCAGACAAGCCGTGCATCAGGAGAAGCGGCGTTTTTTTAGGAAAGAGGTGCGCCCAAAACACCGCTGATCTTTTCTTTTTTTCAGCCAAAGAACCGCCGAACATTGTTTTCATCGTGTCGTTCATGCCCGGTCTTTCTTTTGCGTTTCTTACCAGATTGGAAAGACCGTATACGGAAACCGCCGCCTTAATCCATTTTACTTTCGCTAGCGACAAGTAGAGCATCATGCCGCCGCGGCTTCCTCCGTACATGCCGATTTTTTTCATATCAGCCAACGGGTGTGTTTGCAATACTTTGTATAAATTCAAAACATCATCCAAGTCCTTCCCCCCGAATTCATCAATTCCTCCGCTTCCGCCGTTACCGGAATACTGAGTGGTAATGACTATATAGCCCCACTGTGCCATTCGCGCCATGGGTAAAAATAAGGTTGCGGAATTAATTGAGCCGAATTCCCCCGAGCCGCCGCGGTTATAAATAATACACGGGAGCTTACCGGGAGCAGGGGTTTTGGGCTCAACGATAAAGCCGACGACTTTATGCCCGCCGGATTTATATACTATTCTCTTCACAACAACATTCTTGCTGTTTTGTTCAGCTTGTTGTATTGCTACAGCACTATAAACAGCCGATATTTTTTCTTTACTATCTTGAAACAAAATTTCTTCGCTTGAGAGAACGATATTTTTCATATATTTTTGTGTTTATTCGTGTCTTATTTATTTGTCGGCACAACAACCTGCTCTCCCTCCGAAAGTCCCGAGACGATTTCCACGTATCCATCCGAACCGCGGAGTCCGGTTTGAACGGGGACATCGGTAACAATCGCGTTTTCAAGCACTTGCGCAAATACTGAATTTTCTTTTCGTATCAGCTGGCGTTGCGGCAACGCCAAACGCCCTAGTTTTTGTTCTGTGAGAATATCTATATTGGCGGTCATGCCGGATTTAATCCGCGCATCGTTTCCGCGAAACTGAAATGTCGTTTTGTAGGTCGCCACTCCTTCAATGAGCGTTTCGGCGGGATCGATGGAAACAATTGTTGCCGGGAATATCACAGTATCGCCATAAGCATCAAGCGTCGTGGAAGCATTGTCGCCGATATGTATCTTTGCAATATCCGCTTCGGGAATAAATGCCTCGATCTCAAGATTCGATTGTGAAATAATGGAAAAAAGCGGCACATTCGGTGAAACAATCTCGCCCTGTTTTATATCCTGCCGGGTAATCGTGCCGGAGATCGGCGCACGAAGAAGGAATTTCGCCGCTTCCGCTTCAAGAGAACGGATGCTCGCTTGCACCTGCGCAATCACTGCTTCCTGGACGGAGACGGTGTTTATTTCTGTCGGTGCCTTTTTGAACGCCAAAGTTGACTCTTCAAGGGTCACATTCGATTCAGCAACGCGAAACGACTGTTCAGCGGAATCAAGTGCGGAAAGCGCGGTATTTATATTCGTTCGCACGGTTGAAATATCCGTTTTGTACCCGTCTATTGCGGCTTGCGTAATGTTCGAACCGGGTACCGCAACAGAAAGGGCAAGCGCAGCTTTATCCAAGAACGTTTTAATGGTTCCAAGACGTTCTTTTATCGCCGCCAGAGCGCTCGCGTCTGCCGTCTCCGTTTCCACACCCCAAACGGCAAGCATTTTTTCGATGTCCGCCCGGCTGGTCTCAAACGCGTTTTGGAGTTTGAAGTCGTTCAAAGAAAGGGTGATTTGAGGATTCGCGCTGCGGGGATTGGTGAAAAACTTGTCCGCTTTATTGCGAATGGCATCGTCTGACTTCGTGTATGCATCGTCCATTACGGTCAGCAGACTTTTCTTGGTGTTCTCAAACGCGATTTTTGCATTCGCTACCTTGGTTTTTTGTACGTCTATTTCCTCGCTCCGCGTCCCCTGTTTGAGCTGCCTCAGTTTTGCTTCTTCGGAAAGTAAGCGTGCTTTCGCTTCATCGATTTTTGCCACTGCGTCTGCATTCTCAAGTTCCGCAAGCACGCTTCCCGCTTGTACGCGGTCTCCGACCTTCACATAAACGCGCGACACGCGCCCGCCCCTCTCGAATGCCAAACTCGCCTCAGCCGAGGGCTTCACCCGCCCGGTCACGCTCACTTCCTGTTTTATATCCCGCCGTTCCACTGCCACGAACTCATAGACAGGCGGCTTCGGACGCAGATAATGTGCCGCCGCACCCCCTGCGAGAAGTACTATGACAAGAAATATGAAAATAGCTTTATGGCGGCGAAAAAAGGATTTTGTCATATCTATAATTATGCTCTTTTTCCTCCTCTTTATCAAATCTAAAAATTATGATATATTCATGTAATCACGGGATGTAGTATACCGGTAGTACGCGCGATTCGGGTTCGCGTAGACCGAGTTCGATTCTCGGCATCCCGATTCATTAGACCTTATTTTGACAAGCGAGGTCGGAGTGAAAACAAGTTTTCACTCCGACCTCGCTTGTCAAAATAAAGCGAAGATCTCGACAAAGACGACTCGCGTTATACTTCTCCCTCCTTCTTCTTCGGAGCAATGCCATTCAATACCAAAAGCTTTTCAAAATCGGCGCGTTCGATGGTTTCTACGCGGATGAGTTCGGCGAAAATTTATTCTTCAAGCAGCGTAGGAATATCTTGCGCGGAGTGAATAATACGAATTATTTCTAAATACTTTCCTTTTTGGGTTTGGCGGTAAAAGATGAGATACTTGCCAAAATCTCTTATCGGCAAAACGCGCATACCATCAATCCGCACATCGGTATCTTTATACTGTTTCCCGACAAACGGCATGTCAGCGACTATCTGTGCGGTTTCGATAAATGAGGAAATAAATTTCCCTGCCGCATCTCGATTGTCTTCTGCAATATGCCGAGCATGAACAAAAAGGTCTTGTTCGGCTTTATCAGAAAGGTAAAATGCTCGTTTCATAAGAGGCGCGGTTATTTTTTGATGCTTTTCAAAAGTTTCTGCTCCAATACTTTCCATTCCTTTTCGCCGATTTTTCGCGATTTCGAACTCACGCCTTCCAGCAAAAGCGCGTGTATGCGGTCTTTTTCCTGCTGTTTGATGTCCTCGCGCACAAGACTCCGAACGTAATCGCTCGGGGTTCCATAGTGTTCTTCTTTTACGCGCCTCTTAATGTGTTCCTTCATTTCTTTAGGAAGCGACACGCTCATGGTTGCTGTTTTCGTAGTCATAATATTTGTGAATTATTGCGATTTATTGTTACAGTATATTCTTTTCCGAGAAATCGTCAAATTACTAGATTCACGTACACGCTCACCGTTTAGCTCTTGTCCGGCGGTGAATTATTATACCACACTTTTTTGATTTATATGGGGTCCCCATTACCTGACCCCATTACCCACGTCGTCTTCCTCGCGAATGCGGGGAACCAGAAAATAGCGCCTAAAATCTGGATTCCGTGTCAAGCACGGAATGACGAGGCGTGAGGAGATCTCTCAGTTACTTGACAAAAGATTTAAAATACGATAGTCTGAAAAACAGGCATAACTTTATGAGGAAAGGCTGTGGAAATATACACCGTACCAAATCCCGATTCGCATGAATGGGGAAAAGAACTCGCTAAAACTTTTACCGGAGAAACCCCGCTCACGGAAATGGTCTTTGAAATACTAGAAAGCAAAAGAGTCGGGCCATTTTGGATTGTTTTGTCGGAAAAAGAAGAAGCTTTTGTTATTGAGGCCGCAAAGAAATTCATAATGAGAGAGCCCTCTGCTTGGCTTTTGCAATTTTTTCTTGGAAAAATTATTCATGGGGACGACCACTATATATGCGGGAGATCGGTTTTTGTTTCCTTCATAAACACAGAGAGTCGGCTACCGACGAATGAAAAAACAATTTGCAGGCTGGCTATATGGGTTGATACAAACAAATAGCAATATATTTATATTACAACGAGGTGGGGCAAACTATGGTTTGTCCCACCTTTTCTTAATCACTGCCGTCTCTTTCTCATAATACTTACTCCTTTATATTATCGTTTCCCCCTCCTTCTTCTTCGGAGCAATGCCATTCAATACCAAAAGCTTTTCAAAATCGGCGCGTTCGATGGTTTCTACGCGGATGAGTTCTTCGGAGATATTGTCGAGGGCTTTTTTGTGGGCGGTGAGGACTTCATTTGCTCGCGCCAATCCTTCCGCCATGATGCGGGAGACTTCAGCGTCTACTTTTGCGGAGACTTCCTGCGAGTATTCTTTTTCTCCGCCCGCTCTGCCGTAAATGACTTTTCCGGACGGGTCTTCGAGGGCGACGGGGCCGATTTTGTCGGACATTCCCCAGCGGGTGACCATATTGCGCGCGAGTGCGGTGGCTACCTGGAGGTCGTTTGAGGGGCCGGTGGTTAGGTCGCCGAATACCATTTTCTCAGCGGCGTATCCGCCGAGGGCTTTGGCGATGTCGTCCAAAAATTCTTTTCTCGTCTGCATTTTGCGCTCTTCAAGTGGGAGGGTGAGGGTGTAGCCGGCGGCGTGTCCGCGGGAGATGATGGACACTTTGTGCACCGGGTCGGCGAATTGCAAGACGGATGCGACGAGCGCGTGCCCGACTTCGTGATAGGCGGTGATTTTCTTTTCTTGCTTCAAAAGGAGGTGGCTTTTGCGTTCAGGACCGAGCATGACTTTTTCGATGGAGCGAATGAGGTCATACTGCGCCACCTTAGTGCGGTTTTCGCGCGCGGCGAGAATCGCGCCTTCGTTCATGAGCGAGTAGAGATCGGCGCCAGAGAATCCGGGAGTGCGCTCGGCGATGACGTGGATGTTCACGTCTTCCGCAAACGGTTTTTTCTCGGAGTGGATTTTGAGTATCTGCTCGCGGTCGTCCAAGTCGGGAAGGTCAAGCGTCACGCGGCGGTCAAAGCGACCGGGGCGAAGAAGCGCGGGATCGAGCACATCGGGGCGGTTTGTCGCCGCCATGACTATCACTTTTTCCGCCGGCTCGAAGCCATCCATTTCCACAAGAATTTGATTCAAGGTTTGCTCGCGCTCATCATTCCCTCCCCCGATACCGGTACCGCGCACGCGTCCGACGGCGTCTATTTCATCAATGAAAATAATCGCCGGAGCGGATTTTTTCGCCATTTTGAAAAGGTCTCGCACTCGGGAAGCCCCCACGCCGACGAACATTTCTACGAACTCCGAACCGGAAAGATGGAAGAACGGCACATGCGCTTCGCCCGCCACCGCGCGAGCAAGCAGCGTCTTCCCCGTTCCCGGACCGCCCATGAGCAACACGCCCTTCGGAATCCGCGCGCCGATGTCGAGGAATTTTTTCGGGCTTTTCAGGAAGTCTACGATTTCTGAAAGTTCTTCTTTCGCTTCTTTCACGCCCGCAACATCTTTGAACGTAACTTTTTGGCTCGCATCGTCCGGGTCAATGATACGCGCCTTCGACTGCCCGAAGGTGAACGCCTGCACGCCGGCGCCTTTCACTTGGCGAGAAATCATCCAAAAGAAAAGTAATATGAAGATAATGGGGATCAAAATCGGCGACAAATTAAGCACCCAAAACCAAAAGCCGGTTTTATTCTCCACCCCTATTCCCGCCGCGGCGATCTCTTCCGGCGTAACGCCGTAATTCACAAGCGTCTGAGAAAGCGAATCTTCGGATTCTTTCTTGGATTCTTTCTTTTCCTCGTTCTTGAGAGTCACATGAATATCCTCGCCTTCGACGGTCATTTTCAACACCTGCCCCTCCCGGACCAGCACGACAAGCTCCGAAAGCGAGATATTCTCCGGCTTCTTTTTTTGCTCATCCGACAAGTACGAATAGAGCGTAATGATAATCAGAAATATGAGAAAAGCGCTGATGATATTGCTAAAAAACTGCTGTTTGGGGCTCCATTTCGGCATTTTCATTCCCCCGTTTTTATCGTCGCGCACATGGTCGCGGCGGTGATCATGCGGATGATCGTGATGATGGTTTTGTTCGTTGTTGTCCATAATGTAGGGTATTATACCGTAAAATTCAAAAAAGGGAAATTTTTGGGGCGAAAAAAGAGAAAGCGCGTACCGTTTCATGATACGCGCTCAAAATATAAATATCTTCTTGTTGGTTTATGTCAGCCTTTTAGTCTGTTACGAACCCGAACGGTCTCCAACGCTTTGTTTTGAAAGAGGAATGCGAGTGGATAAAAACTGCATAACGCCTTCGGCTGAAGTTCCTTTTGTAAGCTGAGTGAAGATGTCGGCAACGCTGGTGCCGGAAAGCATCGCAATCGGACCGAGATGTTTTGCTATCTCTGTCACGACTTCTTTGTTTCCAAGCGCGTGCAGCGCGGCAATGAAGTCCGGCTGTATCGCCTCCGCCCTTCCCACGACCGCTTTCGTTTGTTCTGTGAGTTCCTTGATCCGCTGTTCAAGTTCTGCGGCGTCAATGGCAAGCCGTTGATCTTCCACAGCTTTTTTACGAGCCAATTCCGCTTTCGCAATTTCATCTCGAAGAGCTTGGCTGTCTTTCTCGGTGTTCAGGCGCGCATCCAACATTTCAGCGGCTGCCTTAACCTCTTTGGCGTCCACTTCGAGTTTCTTCGCAATCTCATTCGAACGGAGAACCAGACCTTTTATGACAGTTGCGGCCCGAGCTTTGGCTTCTTCCTGCTTTATCGTTTCCAATTCCTGATTCACCGCAAGCTCTTTTTCACGCTTTGCGAGGGTAAGCGTTTGCTCCACCACAAAGTGTTGGGCATCCTGTAAAAGTTCCCCGATGTCTTCATCGTCGATTTCAACGAAGAGTACTTCAACATCGTACACTCGCATTCCGTTTTCGCTAAAGAAACAGCCCGAGCGATGTCCTCCATCAACATGGACGCCTAAAACGGTGTCGCGAATGATGTCAGTGGCGTTTCCATGAAATTGCTCAATACCTGAACGTTTAACTACCGCACGAAGCCGCGAACGAAGGTGGTCGGTGAGAAACTTCACATAATTTTCCACAGAAAACCATTTTTCTTCATGTTCCGCCTCAAAATTGACGCGGTATGAAACTTTGATTTTCACCTTCACCAGGTCTTTGGTTTCAGCAGACACAAGATCGGAAACCGTATTGCCCTGAACCTTGAGGTACGCCGTCTTCATGAGCCTATCCGTCGTCTTCGGTTTTCCGGTAGAAAGCTCAAGCGCCATCAATCGCTCATCGTACTCAAGAAGCACTGTTTGCGGACCAACGACGACTTTGCGTTTTCCCGTCTTGTTCACCACCAATACGGCATAGCCGGTGTACACATCAATCATGACAGCGCCGTCATACTTGGTATTGAGGGTGATTGTTCTCGGCGGAGTAAAAGACGTCTTTCGTGAAAGCGAGTCCCCCACAAAACCGCGCGTTTCCACACCGGCAAAAGTCATATTTTCCGGAGAAGCTCGCTTCGCTTCATCAGAAAAAGAAAAGTCTTTGCCGCCTTCCGAACGAACAGCCAGATCTTTGTTTACCCTGATTGCCTCGCTGTTTCCGGGAAACCAAAGTCCAACCTCTCCCTCGTTGAGTATGCGCCGAACGATTATTTCTTTGCGCGGGTCGGGAAGGAGCATCGCCGGTCCATGAACAAGCGAAACTTTTCCGGTATCTTTGTTGAGAACATACCGCCCTTCGCCTTCAGGAACCACGACGGCGAAATAAATCTCATCGCCGCCATACTTGATAATGGCATGTTCCGTCCGCGGATAGTAAATAGCCTGATCTTTGCCGGTGATGAAAAGTTCTTCGCCCGTCTTAAAGCTCTTGTCCCCTTCGTCATAATCGGCGATTACTTTGACGTAGATGCCGCTGTTCGGGTTCAGTTCTATGGCGCCGAATTTATTCCGCCCATCTTGCACCACGAAAGTTTCCGTCGGTTTCGGAAAAACGACATCCGGACCTTCCACAAAACGTTTCTCGCCATTTTCGCCGAGAAGAATACAGTATTCCAATCGCTCCAAAGTAACGGCACTGCGGACAAACTCTTGACGATCGTCCGGAACAACCTCAATGCCGGTCGGTGGAATGTAAAAAGACACATCCGTACCTTTGATGATGATGAGCTGCCCCATCGTAATCCTATCAGGTTTCGCCACCGAACTCTTCACCTCTTCTCCGGTAATCGGATCTTTTTGCGTCTGGTCATCGGTTTGCGGTTTTACGACGGCGCGTTCCCAGTTTTTCTCGGCTTCGTCATCATTATAGACGCGACCGACAAGATACTGGTTGGAACGCAGACGATGTCCGGGAATAACTTTGGCGGTTTGCCCCGGCCATAATGGAAAGTTCGCAGGACCGGGAATGTTGATAGTCCGCCCGATTTGCAAATCCGCCATATTACTTGAAGTGCCGCTTTGCGGATGTTCTTTTGCCCCGGACGAAACCGGACCTTGCAACACCACATAGAATCCTTCCGAAGCATTGGGGTATACCTGCTTCGCTTCCTCAATGGAACACGGGAGAAAACGTCGTTTCTCCGAATTCCATTTGACCGGCGAATCGGTTGCCGACAGGCTCGTCTTGTTTGGACCGACAACAACATTTACATTACCTTTCGTATTGTCCAAAATGTATGCAAACTCCCCTTGCACAAGAACCAAATCTTGATTGCCCCCGCGCCCGGTGCGACCTTCATATTCTTCATTAGCCATCTTCTTTTCCTCAATTCAAATTATATTACTGTCAAAAAACAGTCCCGAGAAAGGCAAAAACTTCTTGCGTTCCCCGATGAGCATACTTTCGCACGTTTCAGTTCGAAATCATACTCATCGCGAAAAACAGGCTATTGCAGTAAACTTCTCCTTTCTTACCATTTTTGTAAAAGAAAGTCAAGGGTTTAACCTTGACACTCAGCCAGGTTTGTGATTAACTAATTTCGGCACAACAACAACTGGAGAAACGAAATGAAAGAAGAATATGCGTTGGGGAAAAATGGCGAGATATACGAAATTGTCTCAAAAGAAGAATTTGTTCGCCGATTTCCGAACGAGCACCTTGAAATAGACCCTCGTGAAGATACCTTCTGCCCCGCCGTTATCTCTATTGATGCTAGTATGTGTAGGAGTGTGGAAAGAATCTACAAAGACTGGGGAAAGTTCGGTCCAAATGGCGATGTAATTGGAATTATACAACCGTATCAAATCGTAACCTTCATCTCAAGAAGGGCATTCCCGAAACCCGCGCTTGCGGTGGATTGCGTTATCTTTGTCCGCGACGAAGGCAACAACTACTTCTTCGTCGGCATCAGACGAAGCAAAGACCCCGGTAAAGGAAAATCGGCTTTCGTCGGCGGGTTCATTGATGTAGATGGGTACGAAATGGAAACCACACTTGAAGCTGTGCTTCGCGAGGTGAGTGAAGAAGTTGGGTTAGAAATGATAGCCCTTGAACACATGGCGGGCGATTTTATATCCGACAACGTTCCTCTCGTGGTTTTCCCGAATAGTGGTGGAGCCGTCACCGGAACAGACCTTCGCTACGTTGGTGATATCGAAACTGGCGACGAAGAAAAGCTGGAGCATCTCGGCGTAAAGCGAGTCCATCGAACTTTCGTGTACACTTGCCTTATTGACCTTCCGGAAATTCAAACGGCGGAAACCGTGCGCGAATATTTCAAAGCCGGAAGCGATGCGGCGGAGCTTGCGGTTCAACCGTTCTCTTCTGCCGACCCCGAGAGCGTGCGGGCGATAGCGGATAGCTTCGGCCTTTCGCACCATCGGAAAATGTTTCCGAAAGCGCTTGCACTTGTAACGAAGTAAAAATTTTGAGGACAATAAAATGGTGGCAAAAGATAAAGTACGCGCGGTCATGTTTGGAACTGCGGCAGGCGACACGCTCGGGAAAACGGTGGAGATGTTCCCGGCAGACGAAATTAAAAAACGATACGGCAGAGTGAAGACCTATCTTCCTCCGCCGGATGACCACAAGTGGGCCGCCGGGTGGCCGGCAAATCGGTGGACGGACGATACCTCAATGTCGCTTGCGGTATTGAAAGCCCTGACCGAAGCCGACGGAATTGATATGGATGCGATGGTGAAACATCACATCATTGAGTACGATAAAAACCGCGAAGGATTCGGTCCAAAAACAAGTACTGCTCGCGCAATCGAAGCGCTTAAGGCGGGAAAGCATTGGTCGGAAACCGGAAGTCCGACCGGCAAAGGAAATGGCGTAGCGATGAAGATTGCACCGCTTGGATTGTTTTTTTCAGTCTGGAGAGAAGAAGTCTTCAAAAGGGGCATGTTAGACTTATTTGCCCTGACACACTGTAGCACATTGGGCATAGCCTCCGGAATGGTGCAAGCACGAGCAATAGTGTCGTGTTCCTCCGAACAATTTACTCCGCGTAACTTTGCGAAGAGTGTTCATCTCATGGCATATGCGTACAGAAATAGAGAATCGGATTATCTGCTCTTTATGAAGCGCTTGAAAAATTTGATAGACGATGAGGATATTCTTCCTCTTTGTGCGCCGGAATACATTCTTGAAAATCCGGAGAGGTATGGCAACGGCGGATGTTACGTTCCCGATTCCCTCCCCTTCACCTACGCACACTTCCTCCGCAATCCGCACAGCATCGAAACGCTCTTTGATGTCGTGAACGCAGGCGGAGACACGGATACGAACGGCGCCATGTGCGGCGCGCTTCTCGGCGCATTGAACGGTATGAAACTTTTTGAAGGACACGAGTACCTCATTGAAGATCTCTGGCACAAAGACGAAATCATCGCGGCGGCGGATGCTTTCTGCGATAGGTTTGAAATCGCGTAGCACTTTTTACAAAACAAAAGCCCTGGCATGAAAGCCGGGGCTATTTTTATATCTCTTCGTACTTGCGGGTATAGTTCGCGTACGCGAACTATACCCGCTCTGTTTTTTTAATCCGAAACGCCTTTCGCCGCAATCGGATACCGGCGTCCGCCGCCGAACGCTTTCTCGCTCACTTTCGTTCCCGGGGGCGATTGACGGCGCTTGTACTCCGCGCGCTCGACTTTTCGCAGGACTTCCTTCACGACCGAAAGTGCAAATCCTTTTTCTTGCACAATTTCCTCCGCCGACATGTTCCGTTCGATATGAAGTTTGAGAATGACATCAAGCATTTCATACGGAGGCAAACTGTCTTGGTCTTTTTGGTCGGGCGCAAGTTCGGCGCTCGGCGCGCGAGTCAAGACTCTTTCGGGAATGACCGGCGAGATGGTGTTGCGATACCGAGCAAGCGCGTACACGAGCATTTTCGGCACGTCCTTAATCGGAGCAAAACCGCCCGCCATGTCGCCGTAGAGCGTTGTGTATCCCACCGACATTTCACTTTTGTTGCCGGTGGTGAGCAGAAGCGACTTTTTCTTGTTGGAAATCGCCATGAGCAGCGTCCCGCGAATACGTGCTTGAATGTTTTCTTCGGTAACGTCTTCTTCGTATCCGAGAAATTCCCCGGCGAGCAGTTTTCCGAAAGCATCAACAATGTTTGTTATCGGTAAAACCGAGTACTCCACGCCGAGCGCGTCCGCTTCCGCTCTCGCATCTTCAAGGCTTATTTTTGAGGTGTATAGGTAAGGCATCATGACCGCCTCCATATTTTCCGCGCCAAGCGCATCCGTAGCAATCGCAAGCACCAGCGCAGAATCCACACCGCCGGACAAACCGAGCAACGCTTTTTGATAGCCGCACTTCTCCGCATAATCCCGCACCGAAAGTACGAGCGAATCGTAAAGCTGTGAAATGTCGCCGAGATCGTTCGGATACGGCACTTCCGGCCCCTCCGTGTCAAAAACGACCACATCTTCTTCAAACGCCCTCGCCGCCGCAATGCACTTCCCTTGTGCATTCACCGCAAAACTTCTGCCGTCGAAAACGAGTTCATCGTTTCCGCCGACTTGGTTTACATACACAACGACGCACCCGAGGCGTTTTGCAATTCCCGAAACCAGTTCGAAGCGGACATTCCCTTTGCCCCAGTAGTATGGGGAAGCGTTTGGGACGATGAGAACATCGATATTTTCTCCTTCGAGTTGCGCTATCGGATCATCTTGATAGAGATACTGTCCGGATTCCGTTTCGAGCTTGTACCAAATGTCCTGGCAGATCCGTATGGCGCATTTTTTCCGTTGAGAGTAAAAGTAAAAACTGTCACCCCGCCCGGGCTCGAAGTACCGCGGCTCGTCGAAGACATCGCGCTTCGGCAGAAGCTGTTTGTCTTGGACGCATTTCCAATATCCATCACCAGCATATATTGCCGTATTGAAGAGTGGCATTCCGCTACCGCAATTTTTTCGAACGGCGCCGAAAACGAGCGGGGTCACGGAGTTTGCATTCGCAACCGCAACCGCATCACATTCTTCTTTATGCCGACGTATCATGTCCGGCACGAGCAATTGATCAAGCGGCGGGTATCCCCACAGCGCAAGCTCCGGCGCAACGACAATATCCGCGCCCTGTGCAACGCCCTTTAGATACCCATCGCGAATTTTTCGAGCATTCCAATCAAAATCGCCAACCGTCGGGTTGTGCTGTACCATCGCTATTTTCATCTTCTTTTCCTCTTATGTTGTTGTCAAAAATCAAATCGCTTTCTTCCAGCACCCGACGCATGCGTCCGATTCTGAAAAAAGCGGCGGAGACACTCTCTTCTCCGCCAAATGTGTTCATTGTTTGAAAGGTCAATAGGTTAATTCCTCTGAGAGCGTGTTGGTGTATCCGCAGGCTTGCTTCACCCATTCGACCAACTCTTTCGGCCTCATTGCTTTCGCAAGATTATCCGAGAGCTTTACGGTCGGATTGCCGTTTGCTTCGACGAGCTTCATCACGAGAGAAAGCGTCGGGAAACCGAGGTCATTCGTCGCATTCGTCCCCCAGCCAAAAAATCCGGGGAGACGTCCGGAAAAATATTCCGCAATCTCAACCATTTTCTCGACGGTCAAGCCATCACTGGCAATCATCTTTTTTGTCATCGGGTCAATCCCGCGCCGTTTCATCTCCGCGATGATTTTGTCCCCGCATTTGAAAGGCGAACCGGAGTCCTGACGGAATCCTTGCCATTCGCGCGCCTGTTTATCCGTGAGCGTCCGCAAGAAGAAATCCGTTCCATAAGTGTCGGAAAGCGCAACGGAAAGTTCGTTTCCATACAGCTCCCGCCACTTATCAAGCGCTTCGGAATGAGACCGCGCAACGCATCCGAGATTATTCGGATCGAACCGAATACCAAAAACTCCCATATCAATTTCATGCGCTTCTGTTCCTTCTCCCATGAGTCCCAGTTCCATCGCATGCAACATGTTCGATGTGCCGGCGAGATTTTCGGGAATTTCATTTGAGAACCGCTCAAGAACATGCCTCTGCCACGCATGGCTCCACCGTCTTCGCGTGCCGAACTCGATAAACCTTACTTCAGGATGCTGTTTGAGCAGCGAAATCTTTTGTGTCAGTCGCCTGTCTCCCTCGTCATACACCGCCATAACCTCTTTTTTGGTAAGTCCGCGAAGATGCGATCGGGAATGCAATTCCGATTCCGTATGAAGCACAATCGTTTCCCAAGGCGATGCGTATTCCCAATGGTCATCCGCTTCGATGCGATACGTGCCGTTCTTTTTATCTTTTTCAATAAAAAGCGGCGAAAGCCGAAACTCGGCAAGAAATTGAAGGAATTGCGGATCGTTCAAATGCGGGTCCATAGCCATATACTCAAGATCCCTTTCAGTGAACCGAAGCGTCGACACATGGTCAAGCTCCGCACGCAATTCGCCTTCATCTATGGTATCAGCCAATCGCACGCTTTTGGTTCGATTAGTAGCAGTAAATTGTACCGGAACGCCCCGGTAATAATGAAAAATAAAACGAAGCATCGTCAGCTTGTATTTATCAATATCAAGCAACGATTGAGTAATCGGGTCATCGGTTCTCTTATACATTTCTCTCTCCTCTCAAATAATTAAACGTAACAAAGAAACTCGCCTAACATTAAACTAAAGTTCTACATTTGTCAAGCAAAAACCTCGACAGATTCAATACAAATCCTCCTCTTTTTCCCGCAAGAACGAAAGAAAGGAATCAAAAGTGCCGAGAACGATCTTAAACGGCGTTTCAATGATAAAATCCATAACAAACACAAACACATTCACAGCGGCGAATTTCTGACCGAGCCAGCGCCCCGCATGAACGATGGGGAGCGTGAAAAAATTCCAGAGAAGAGCGCCGGTGTTCTCATTCCCTGAAAGCACTCTAAAGCGTGCCGCGTTATACCGTATCCGCAAACCAAAGTAGCTTACGAGCGCAAGAAAAAAAAGAAACAGAATGATACTGACGGCGCTAAAATGCAGAGCTGAAAGTCCGGAAGTGATAGCGCCGAATGTTCCCGCAAAAAGTATAAGATAGAGCACGCTGAGGATAAACGCCATAGCCGGACTGCTTCGGGAGGATTTAACAGAAAGAGTCTCCTCTTTCTCAGAGTCCGATACAATATTCCTCACAATCGCAAGAGTACGGGACATATTCTTTGCGCCAAGCGGCTGTATGGTATGCACCAGAAGCAACAAAAGAATCGGATGAAAAATAAGGTTGACGCCGAGAGCAAAAGCATCAACGGAATCGTACACTGCAAGTTCATAGGGAACTTCCAGAAAGAAAGCGAGGAGAGACTTAGTGAGAAATACGTAAATTGCCGCCCGTACCCCGTTCCTCCAGACGGCCTGATTTTCTCTGGCATATTTCTCGGCGAGTATCTTTTTTGTTTCCGCCTCCAGTTCCTCCGGTCTTTCAAAAATATCTTCCGCTCCAATACCGTGCTTTTTGATAATCTCGTAAACGAGAGAGAATCCAAGAGCCTGATTCCGCAGAGTCGATGCGATCCGCCACGACAGGGGATCTCTAATCTGCCGGGTCGCAAGAACAAGCGACTTTTTAAAATTAGAGGAAATGCGGTGTATATCTTCGGTGTTTTTCGCATACTGAAGCTCGGGCACATACTTGCTCACAAGCACGTACAAAAGCGTCGAAGCGTCATCTCGGAGCAAACTCCGCCGACACGCAACATACACGGCGGCGCGGAGCCTCCCCTCCCCCGGAGCATCCGCACAGCGAATAACACGCTTGCTTGTTTTGTAAAAACCCTCAGCAACAAAGTCATCAAGTTCGCGAGGAAAAAGTTTCCGGTCTATCTCGCTTGCGGCAAGACTCATCGCGACAGACTCGAACTTCGATATTTGTGCGCCTTTTTTCCGCTTCCATGACCACTGCTTGTCTGCCTTCGCGCACAGCAAGCGATATTTATCAACAATACTCTGAATGGCCGGCGCACAATTTTCCGAGATTTTGTTGTTCGGAAGATACTCCGCAGACACCAGTTCCCGCAAAAGAGACGTGCCGACAGCCTCTTCGCCTTCAAGCGACAATTTTCTTTTTAAGATGCGCTCAATAGCGCTTCGGCGAATCGTATGTTCGTCTTTATAATCGATGAGATACCGGAGCTTTTCATACATCGCCCCGGCGCGGCTGGCAAGCTTATTCACGGAGACGGTCGGACCAATGCCGCGAAGCGGCGGTTTTTCCTCGCGCAATCGTTCAAGTATTTCAGATATGACAGGAGAGATCATATTCTTATCCTACTCCCGAAAAAATCAAAAAGAAAGCAAAAAGAAAGACGCGGTACACGACAAACAAAAACCGTCCGGAACTACCCGGACGGCTGTGGCTCATGCTTAACTGAAAAACGCTCTGCCAAAAAAAATGCCTGGAGCGGACCCCGCGCAAAATTGTTTCGGATTACTCTTTTTGTGCTTCTTTCTGCGCTTTTGGTTTCAGGAAAAGAACATCCAGGAAGCCTTGCTCGCCGACATGCTTCAGCCCAAGCTCGTCCGGTTCCGCTTGCACTAATGTGCCGAACCACCGGTCCCATAAAGAGAATATGGTGCCGAAGTTTCGGTGATGTTCTCCCGGTTTCGTCGAGTGATGCGCACGATGGACGTAAGGTACGACCATAAAACAGCTCGCCCACTTTTCTCCGCGAAACGCGATATTCGTGTGGTGGAACATGGCGCAAAAAACAACGACCACTTCGTTCAGAAGCACAAGATCACTGCTTACGCCCACCGTCACAATAAAGACCGCCTTCACAAGAGTCGTCAGAAAAGTTTCAACGAAATGGAGCCGGAATGCCGTAGTCGTATTCATCGAAACATCGCTATGATGCGTCTGATGAAACTTCCACAAGAATCGAGAGCGATGCCGCGCCCGATGCCAAAAGTAAAGCATCAGATCGAACAACACGAGCGCCGCCGCGACTTTAAAGACGCCGTATGCGTGGCTCAGAACTCCCAAACCCGCATATTCTGCGGCAACGAACAAGAGCGACGACACCGATAAAAGCGACATGATAGCATCACCGACCACCATAAGACAAAGGTTGGTAATATACGATCGCTTCACGACCTCCTGCGGATGCTCATCACGATACGCAAAGTACCCCTCCACTACTATCAGTATTGCCAAAACGACAAATATGACGAGAGTGATCATACTTCGTACAGAAGCTTCCGCGAACACAGAAACACTATTCACTGTTTTTTCCTCAAAAGAAAGAGCGCCCTATGACGCCAAAAAAGATTATGGATATTATTAAAGAACAAAATACAGGCTTGCACCCTGTCTCCTCCTCTGTGAGAAGGGCTGCGAGTTCGCACAAAGAATCAAAACTTTCCGGAGAATGGTTTTCAGATTTTCGTAAAACTTTATTCCTGAGGAATAAAAAAATGCGGAAAGACGAAAACACGACTGACTTTTCCTTGAGATAACGAATGCACCCCTGCCCAAGTAATAATATATACGCAAAGTGATTTTATGTCAAGGGGCAGAGTTATACAATACAACATGAGCCCCAAACGCCTCCTGCGTTCCGAC
>CAYRXD010000019.1:0-19212 GCA_964428135.1 uncultured Candidatus Saccharibacteria bacterium
CCGTATGGGAGCTTCTTCATAGTAATACCTACAGTATACAGGAACAAAAAAATATGTCAAATTAATTTTATGCGAATCATAGACATCAACGTAAACGAGCAATCAAAAGCCCTCTACAGAGCAGAGGGCGGGGGAAATGTGTGGCGCGAGCTTGGCGAGAAAGGAAAGGAACAGTGCCTTTCCGAAGCCCAAATCCTCGAACTCTCCGACCTCATCGTAAAAATCGAAAATCACTACGGCTTTCCGTGCGACATCGAGTGGGCGTATGAGGACGGGAGGTTTTATATTGTGCAGTCCCGACCGATTACGACGCTTGCGGAAGTGGATGCGGAAATGTCCGTGGTGCGGGTAATTGAAAAAGCAAAATAAAAACATGAAAACCCACAACCTTGCATTTATAGACGTTGAAACGACCGGACTTAACCCCGACCTGCACGAGATTATTGACCTCGGGCTGGTGCTTGCGCGGCAGGTGCCGCAGGAAGGAAAGGGACCGGCACTTGAGCTCATCGGCGAATATGAATACAAAATCATTCCCGAGCGGGTGTTTAATGCCGACCCGGAGTCTTTGAAAATAAATGGGTACGCGCCGGAGAATTGGAAAAATGCAAAGCCGCTTAAAGAAGCCCTGGAAGATTTTGCCGAGAAAACCCGCGGTGCGTCTTTCGTGGCGCACAATGTCGCGTTCGATCTCGCTTTTGTGAACCGCGCATTCGAGTATGCGGGTGTAAAAAATCTTATGCACTACCATAAGATAGACACCATATCGCTTGCGTTTGCAAAACTCTATCATGATCCGAAAGTGGAGAAATTTTCACTTCGGTTTTTGTGTGAATATTTCGGCATCAAAAATGAAAATGCGCACACCGCTTTGAGCGATGCGCGCGCGACTTTTGAAGTATATCAAAAGTTAATGAACCCCTAATGAACCCGCAGTGTTCCTTGTATGTAGAATGCCTGACGATCTGCGATAAGCTGTTCTATTTTTCTTAACTTTAACATATCAGACACCTCGTCGACCAATTCAAAAAAATTTGTGGAGATCTTTCCAGTCATAAAATATTCTTCCATTTGTATGGTTCTTGCAGTCATTTCTTCGTAATAATCGCAAACAGCGGCGTTCATTTTTTTGCTCCCTTCTTTTTTGTTAACAATACGAAACTACATTTTATTATACACCAAATCTTTCACCTCGCCCATTTCTGGTTTTTAAAATATCACCCTTGAAATTCTTTGTCAAGAACTGTAGAATGCCGGTATGGAGAAAAAGAACAAAAAAGTATTTGTGGGACTTTCGGGCGGAGTGGATAGCTCCGTTTCTGCCGCGCTTCTCAAGGAAGAAGGATATGATGTAACGGGCGTTTTTATTAAAACATGGCACCCGGATTTTTTGCCGTGCACGTGGAAAGAAGACCGGCTTGATGCGATGAGGGTCGCCGCGCATCTTGACATTCCTTTTATCACCTTGGATGCTGAAGAGGAATATAAGAAAGATGTGGCGGATTATATGATTGAAGAATATAAGCGCGGACGTACGCCGAATCCTGACGTGATGTGTAACAGGTACGTGAAGTTCGGGGCGTTTCTTCGGTATGCACTTTCAGAAGGTGCGAATTTTGTGGCAACGGGTCATTATGCCCGCATTCAGCGGGAAATTCGAAATCCGAAGCACGAAATCCGAAGCGACGACGTTAAACTTCTGGTTGGAACCGATAAGAACAAAGACCAGTCGTATTTTTTGTGGACGCTTGCACAAGAGCAACTGAAGCACATTTTGTTTCCGGTGGGACACTTGGAAAAACCGGAAGTGCGCAATCTTGCGAAAAAATTCGGGCTTCCGACGGCGGAAAAGAAAGACAGCCAGGGAGTGTGTTTCTTGGGGAAACTTGATATGGCGGAATTCTTAAAGCACTACTCAGAGCCGAAGCGTGGAGACGTCTTGAATGAAAACGGCGAGGTTATCGGCTGGCACGATGGAGCGCTCTTGTATACGATTGGCGAACGGCACGGATTTACGGTAACAAAGAAGGGGGTGGAAGATTCGCCGTATTTTGTGATAAAAAAAGACATGCATGCGAATACTATTACCGTGGCGCACAAAACAGCTGAAGGGCTAAGGGGAAAAGGCCGACAAACGCTTCTTTTGGAAAACGTAAACTGGATTTCAGGAATGCCGCCCGAAAAAGACAAAATATATTTCGCACGCATTCGCTATCGCGGGGAGCTTTTGCCATGCAAAGTGGAAGGCGAAAAAGTGGAATTTCTTGAAACGCAAGAACCGACCGCGTCCGGGCAATCGATCGTCGCGTATGACGGAGGGAAGTGTTTGGGCGGAGGAATTATTGCATGATATATTAGACCTGTTCCCGAATAATTTTTCCGTCAAAATTCCCGTATTTCGACCGAGAACTTGTTAAAAATTTATCAAAATACCCCGGTATTATTCAAAATTTTTAACTTCGTCTCAATCGAAATACAAAAATTTTGCTCGGAATCTTATTTGGGAACAGGTCTATTTTCAAATGCCGATAAAATTGTTACAATGTGCGCATTATCAGAGTTAATTTATAAAATCATATGAACAAACAACTTATCGGCGCGGTAATCGTGGTGGCGTTATTTCTCGTCGCCGCATATTATTTCTCAAAAAACACAAATACGAATATGGATAACACAAACACTACTCCAGTTGCCGTGACGGACTTGCAGAGCGAAGATTTGGTTGTCGGGACAGGAGAAGAAGCGGCGGCGGGAAAACGGCTTTCGATGCATTATGTCGGAACCCTCATGAACGGTGCAAAGTTTGACTCAAGCCGCGACCGCGGAGTTCCGTTTGAGTTTACGCTTGGCGCCGGGGAAGTCATTAAAGGCTGGGATCAGGGAATTGCCGGTATGAAGGTTGGCGGTAAGCGAAAGCTTGTTATTCCGGCATCGCTTGCATACGGAGCCGGCACGGTCGGCGCCATTCCTCCGAACTCAACGCTTGTCTTTGAGGTTGAGCTTTTGGAGGTGAAATAATTTTAGCGCTTGATGATACGATTTCTCCTCTTTGCTGTGAGCGTGGTTTTCACCCTCTCTTTTTTTCTTTCAAATAAAGGAGTGTTTCTTGGCGTAAATGAGAAACAAAACATCGCCACAACCACCGTGCAAACGGTTCGGGACACGGTAGAAAAAAGCGCTACTACAACCCCGCCGAAGAAAGCCGCGCCGATTGCCGCACTGATTGAGAAGGCCGCTCTGCCTCTTCCTCAGAAAACTTCCGCTCCGAAAGTTACCAATCCTCTTGTTCATTATGGCACGAAAGCAAGTGATGACGCGCTTCTGAGTAGAGAGGTGATAGAATGGACCAATACCTATCGCACAGAAAACAAACTCGGAGTTCTAAAGAGAAACGCGCAACTGGATGCGGCGGCGATTATTAAAGTTCACGATATGTTCGACCGGCAGTATTTTGCGCACGAATCTCCCTCGGGGAAGAATTCCGCAGACCTCATCGTCGGTGCTGGGTATGATTATTTGTGGGTGGGGGAGAATTTGGCGCTTGGGATTTTCTCCGACGAAAAAGATTTGGTGGATGCGTGGATGGCGAGCCCCGGGCATCGTGCGAATATCTTGAACTCGCACTTTGAAGAGATCGGCGTCGGCGTGGAAGAAGGAACATACGAAGGGAAGCATGTGTGGATTGCGGTGCAGGAATTCGGCAAACCGGCATCTTCCTGTCCCGCGCCGGAAGACTCTCTGAAAGCGGATATAGAAAACAATCGTCAAAAAATTGACGAACTTTCGGCGCGCGCGAGCATCCTTGTTTCTGAGATCAACACGCTTGAAAAAGAGAATGATACGGAAGGTTATAATCGGAAAGTATCGGAGTACAATACGCTTATCGGAGAACTGAATCCGTTGATCAAAAGCACGAAATCACTTATTGAGGTATACAACGGTGAAATAAGTGCATATAATACGTGTATCGAAACGTAGCTTTTATACGCTAACTCACGATGTAATTCAATGGAAGCATTTCTCCAACAAATCGACTTTATATTGCGCCTTGTTGTCGCTCTCTTTTTCGGCATTCTTGTCGGTGCGGAGCGAAATTTTGCACTCAAGAGCGCCGGTATGCGAACGTACGGCTTGGTGTCTCTCGGTTCGGCGATATTTGTTGCTGGCTCGATTATGGTTCAGCACCAATTTCCCGAAGCGCGAGGACTTGATCCTTTGCGCATGGCATCGCAGATTGTTGTCGGAATCGGATTTCTCGGAGGCGGTCTTATTTTTGTGAAGAATGGCGATGTAAACAACCTGACAACTGCGGCGGGATTGTGGGTGGTGGCGGGTATTGGCATGCTCGCCGGGTTCGGGCTGTACGCTTTTGCCGGTACCGCGACCGCGCTGACGCTTTTGGTATTTACGGTGTTATGGCATTTTGAACAAAGGGTGAAAAATGTCGGAGAAAGAATGCGAGAAAGACGGCAAGGACCGCCTGCACCGCCGGAAAACAGAAGCGGCGATGGTGAAAAGATAGGCTAGAAAAAAAAGGGCAGAAATGCCCTTTTTTATTTGTGCGACGAATATCCGCATATTTCCAGATGTGGATAACTTGTGTTGCGTTTCGCCATAGAGTGGTATAGAGTAGTAATTAAGTGGTATGAAGTGGTATCACTTATGGTATTGGCACTGGAAGTTAGTTGAGGCTTGAGAGCTTGCGCGTGCATCGGTCGTTCGTGTTCGTGCAAGCTCGGGAAGCTTCAGTAAAACTGTTTCTGTTATGTTACTTGGCGAATACACACATACTTTAGATCCCAAGAAACGCCTTTCTCTGCCAGCCAAGTTTCGCAAGGAGGTGGGGAAGACGGTTGTACTTGCTCGCGGTCTCGATAAGTGTCTGTTCTTGTATTCCGTGAAGCAGTGGGAGAAGATAGCCGGTAAACTTTCCGAGTCTTCTTTGGGGCAGTCGGATACGAGGGGTTTTGGGCGGTTTATGCTTGCCGGAGCGGTGGAGATCGAAGTTGATTCTCTGGGGCGTATTCTGGTGCCGGACTTTCTGAAAGATTTTGCGGAACTGAAAAGCAGCGTGGTTATTACCGGCGTGCACGACAGAGCTGAAATCTGGAATGAAGAACGTTGGAACGAGTACAAGAAGAAGATTGGAGATCAAGCGGATCAGCTTGCGCAGAAATTGGGAGAATTAGGAGTATTTTAATATGTGAAACATGAATCATAAAACATGGAACAAAGAAGGCATCGATGTTTTGTGATTCATGTTTCATGTTCCATGGTTCATGATTACGACAGACATTGAGCATAAAAGCGTCCTGTTAAACGAAGTCCTGGAATATCTGGATCCGAAGGCGGGAGAAGTGTACGTTGATATGACGATAAACGGGGGAGGACATAGTTCAAAAGTATGTCCGATGCTTGGAAAGAAAGGCGTCCTTGTGGGCATAGATCAGGATCCGAGCGCCTTGGTGCGAGCAAAGAAAAGGCTCGCGGGGTGTCCGGCGAAGATGTACCTTGAAGAAGGTAATTTTCGAAACATCAAAGAAATTCTTGAAAGACGCAAGATAGAGCGCGTAGATAAATTTTTGTTTGATCTCGGGCTTTCTACGCACGAGCTTGAAGCATCCGGCAGGGGATTTTCTTTTCAAAAAGACGAGCCGCTTCTTATGACGTTTTCGGCAGACCCTTTGAAAGCCGCTTTTACCGCCAGGGAAATTGTAAATACCTGGGCGGTGGAAAATATAGCGGCAATACTCGAAGGGTATGGCGAGGAGCGCATGCACCGAAAGATTGCTCGCGGCATCGTTTCCGCAAGAGAAAAGAAAGAGTTCCACACAACGCAAGAACTGGTTGATATTATCAGCGCGAGCCTCCCGTCTCGACTAAGGAGAGGGAAAACCCATGTCGCAACAAAGACGTTTCAGGCGCTTCGTATTGCGGTTAACGATGAAATTCGGTCGCTCGAAGAAGCACTGGAAGCGGTATGGGTTGTTCTCGCTCCGCGGGGAAGGATCGCCATTATTTCATTTCATAGTATCGAAGACCGAGTGGTCAAAAAGTTTTTCAGGGGCAAGCAGGACGAAGGATCCGGAAAGTTACTGACCAAAAAGCCGATAGTTCCCGGAGAAGAGGAACTTACGGAAAACCGACGCGCACGAAGCGCGAAGCTGCGAGTCATTGAAAAGTTTTAAAAAATTATGTCTCAAAAAACAACACTGGTCACAGTATCAATATACCGCTTTGAAGAAAGGGCTTTTGCCGCTTTGGTTGCGTTATTGGCGCTTTCCGCGGCTCTCTATATATACTTTATCAGCGTCTCGGTCTTGAGCGTGGTGGACAGGACGAATGCTCTTTCGGAAATAAAAGTATTGGATACGAAAATATCCGAACTCGAATCGGAATACATGGCATTTGGGTCATCTATCGGTCTTTCGGAGGCGGAAACTTTGGGCTATAAGGAGATAGCGAAGATTGACTATGTTTCGCGAACTCCGTCTCTTGGTTTTGCGCGATAAATCTCTAATTGATTACGGGAATGGCGGAAAAGACAGAAAAGAAATTGTGGCATAAGCGAATCTGGTTCCTGTATGCGGTTATAGGACTTATTGCCGCTGCTCTCATCGGGCGGTTATATATGTTACAGGTTGTACGCGGTGCGGAGTATCGCGACCGTGCGGAGGGGCAATACAAGATCTCGTCCGATCCGTTCGATCGGAATTCTATTTATTTCACGGAGAAAGACGGGACGACGGTTTCTGCCGCTACGCTCCGAAGTGGTTTTCTCCTGACTGTTAATCCTCAGAAAGTGGAAATTCCCGAGGAGGCGTACGAGAAGCTCTCTGTCCTTGTTCGTCTCGATAAAAAAGATTTTTTAGAGAAAGCGGCGAAGAAGAGCGATCCGTATGAAGAACTTGCCCACCGCATTCCCGAAGATGTTGCGCAAAAAATAAGAGACCTGAAGATTCCCGGCATCAATACCTATCGGGAACATTGGCGGTACTATCCGGGCGAGAAGTCAGCGTCGCATATTTTGGGTTTTGTGGGATATAAAGACGACGGTATTACTCTTTCCGGGCGGTATGGTCTTGAGCGCTATTACGACGATGTGTTGAATAAAGATAACGGCAAGCCTGGACGTAATTTTTTTGCGGAGGTCTTTTCATCCGCCAAAAACGTCGTTGACCCTTCTTTAAAAGTAAAAGGGGATATAGTGCTCACTATCGAGCCGACTGTGCAGGCATTTTTGGAAAAAAAACTTGAAGAGACAAAAACGAAATGGCGAAGCGGCGTGACGGGCGGAGTTATTATGAACCCGAAGACGGGTGAAATTTATGCCATGGCTGCCTCGCCGAACTTTGACCCGAACGACATATCTCAAGAAAAGAATGTTTCGGTGTTCAATAATCCGCTCGTAGAGAGCGTTTACGAAATGGGATCGATTGTAAAGCCTCTTGCCATGGCGGCGGCTATTGATGCAGGAAGCGTGACGCCGGACACGACCTACAACGACAGTCTTGGGTACTCAATGGTTGACGGGAAAAAGATCTCAAACTACGATGGCAAAGGGAGAGGTACGAATGTCCCCATGCAGAAAGTACTCAACGATTCGCTGAATACCGGCATGGTCTTCGTTATGAAAAAAATGGGACGCGAACAGTTTTCAAAGTATATGCTCTCATACGAAATGGGCGAAGAAACGGGTATCGATCTCCCCGGTGAAGTGCCGGGGCTCTTGAATAATTTAAGCAGTTCCCGCGACGTAGAGCACGCCACTGCGGCGTTCGGGCAGGGAATCGCCATGACACCTATTGAGATCACTAAAGCGCTTGCAACCCTCGGGAACGGCGGAATACTGGTTGAACCGCATCTTCTAAAAAAGACGGTGTATGGAAAGGGGATAGAGAAATCCTATGTTCCCGAAGAAGGCAAACGGGTTTTGAAACCCGAGACGTCAGAGAAGATTACCCGAATGCTCGTGGCGGTCGTGGACGACGCGCTCCTCGGCGGTACGGTAAAACTGCCAAATTACAGTATTGCCGCGAAGACCGGAACGGCGCAGATTTCCAAAGGAGACGGGCATGGGTATTATGACGACCGCTATCTTCATTCCTTCTTCGGATATTTTCCCGCGTATGACCCGAAATTCATCGTCTTCCTCTATACATATTATCCTATCGGGGAGAAGTATGCATCACACACACTTACGGAGCCATTCATGGATCTGGCAAAATTCTTGTTGACGTATTACGAAGTCCCGCCGAATCGATAGCGGGCACCATTGAGTAGAGCCCTAAGAATAAAAGAGAATGAGGGAACGGAGGTCACGTCCCCCGGATTTCATACACCGCGATCGTTTCGCGCAAGCACCTTTTGAGCGAGAAAAATTTTTTGACTTTGGAACGAAGTTTTTTACCGAGGCTTGCGGCTTCTTTTTTGTGGGAAAGGAGGTATTCAACCGCTTTTACTATTTCATCGGGGCTCTTCGGGCGCACGAGAATTCCCGACTCCATGTCGGTAATGATCTCAGGTATGCCGCCGACAGCGGAGGCGATCACAGGAAGCCCCGCAAGCCCTGCTTCAAGAATCGTGTAAGGCAGCCCTTCTTTGACGGAAGGGAAAAGAAATATGTCAAAAGCGGGCAGGAGCGCCGGGGCATCATTTCGATTCCCCAAAAGGAATATGTTCTCCTGAAGCCCGAGATCAACAATCATTTTTTCAATGGCGGGGCGTTCCTCTCCTTCTCCGATGACAAAAAAGACCGCCTTGTTCTCCCGAAGCGTTGGCGCCAAGGCTTCGATCGCATACCGGTGCCCTTTGTTTTTGTGCAATTCTCCGATGGTGCCGATCCAGAGGGCTTGAGCGGGCGTGCCTTTGTCCAGTGTTTCTCGCGCGACCGATTTTTCCAATAACGGCTGCTCGGGGATGCCATTGTGCACGAGAATTATTTTTTCTTTTGCGAAGGAAAAAGCGCGCGCTTCACGGAAGTCGCGCTCGGAAACAGTGATGACGGCATGCGACCAAAGGATCGTGAGCCACGAGATGAATTTGATGGCGAGTTTTTGTAAAGCCGGGCGCTCTTCGCGAAAAGCCCAGCCGTGCGCGGTGAAGATGATATTGGGTATCTTTGCGATGCGGCCGGCGAGCGCACCGAGTCCGCCTATTTTGGAACTGTTAAGATGGATAATATCGGGCTGTTCTTTTTTGAAAAGCGAGATGAGATTTTTGAGCACCAAAAGGTCGGAAAAGAGCTTGACATCCCGCGCAAGGAAAGGAAGGGATATGGTGCGTATTCCGGATTCTTCAAGCCGCTCTTTCAGCGGACCGTTTCCCCCGAGTGCGACCACGGCTTCAAATTTTTCCGGAAGGCTGGCGGCAAGGTCAAAAACATAGCGCTGCGCTCCGCCCCAGTTGGATTTGGTAATAACATACAGCACTTTTGTTTTTTGCTTCTTTTTTTTCATATTTTCCATTATACTACCATTATACTACAAATGAGGTATGATTCATGGCATGACCATTTATAATAAAAAAGAGGGCATTATCTTGTTTGCTGGCGACATATTCTTTTTTATAGCCGCCCTGTGGCTTTCGCTTGCAGTGCGGTATCTTGCCGTTCCGGACCGGGATGTGTTTTATGACCATTTGGTCCCATTTTCCGTCCTCTTTTTCACGTGGATAGTGAGCTTTTTCATTGCCGGGCTTTACGGCAAGCAGACGCTGCTTTTTAAAAGCCGTCTCCCTACTGTAATACTTCACACTCAGATCATCAATAGCGTGCTCGGGGTGCTGTTCTTTTACCTCGTGCCATACTTTGATATTACTCCTAAAACGATTTTATTCCTCTATCTCGTTTTTTCTTTCGGACTGGTGCTCTCGTGGCGAACGCGAATGGTCAGGTTTTTTGGTTTTCGCAAAAGACAGAAGGCTATTCTTGTTGGAGAAGGAGAGGAAATGCGCGAACTCTATGCGGAAGTGAATAACAATCCACGCTACGGTCTCTTTTTTGTCTCGTCCATTGACCTTGACAAAATCGACGG
This sequence comes from uncultured Candidatus Saccharibacteria bacterium, assembly GCA_964428135.1. Lineage (GTDB taxonomy): Bacteria > Patescibacteriota > Minisyncoccia > Phycocordibacterales > CAIJYI01 > CAIJYI01. The sequence continues at coordinate 10,035 of CAYRXD010000019.1, forward strand.
CATGGATTTTGAGGAAGATTTTTTGAGGACTGTTTATGAAGACGAGGTGTCGTCTGTCGTGATTGACATAAAAAACAAAAAGGTCGAGCCGTTTCTGCCGCGTCTCTATAACCTTATTTTTCACCAAGTATACTTTATAGATATGCATAACGTGTATGAAGATATTTTTGATCGCGTTCCGCTTTCAATACTCAGATACAGCTGGTTCTTGGAAAATATATCCGCGCGGTCTCATCTTGCGTACGACATCATGAAGCGCACAATGGATATTGTTGTCGCGTCCCTCTTTGGAGCCCTCTCTCTTCTCATCTATCCTTTTGTGTTTCTTGCCATAAAACTTGACGATGGCGGTGATATTTTTACGTTACAGGAGCGCGTGGGGCAGGGCGGCAGAACGGTGAAGCTCTACAAATTCAGAACGATGGAGCGAAACGATCAGGGAAAATGGAACACCGGCGAGAAAAACAAAGTTACGCGTGCGGGGGAGTTTCTGAGGAAGTCGCGCATTGATGAACTGCCGCAGCTCCTGAATGTGATCCTCGGGGACATCTCGCTTATCGGTCCGCGCCCTGAATTTCCGGAGCCGGTCGCGCGGTATCAGAAAGAAATCCCGTATTACAATATCCGGCATTTGATTAAACCGGGACTTTCCGGCTGGGCGCAGATCTATCACGAGAGACACCCGCATCACGGCGTTGATACCGCTGAAACCAAGAACAAACTTTCATATGACCTGTATTACATCAAGAATCGCTCGCTCATGCTTGATATAAAGATTGCGCTGCTCACTATCCGCACCCTTTTGTCGCGTTCGGGTGTTTAAACAGATATGAAACAGAACATACAAAAAGTCGTTGTCACCGGCGGTGCCGGGTTTATCGGTTCGAACCTTGCGTCCGCGCTTATAGAACGCGGGTACGAAGTGCATATTATTGATAATCTTTCCGGCGGAAAACGCGAAAACGTAAACCCGGAGGCGGTTTTCCACGAGAAAGATATTCGCAACCTTGAGGAAATACTTCCGATTTTCGAAGGCGCAAAGTTCGTATTCCATCTCGCCGCGCTTCCTCGCGTACAATACTCTATTGAGCATCCGGATGTGACGAGCGAAGTGAATGTCATGGGGACACAGAACGTACTCATCGCTTCCTCGCAGGCAAAAGTTCTCCGCGTGGTATATTCCGCTTCAAGCTCGGCATACGGCGACAGTGATATTCTGCCGCTTCACGAGCGCCTCCCCGCAAGCCCGAAAAGCCCTTATGGGCTCCAGAAATACGTCGGTGAGCTGTATTGCAAACTTTGGAGCGAGGTATATGGTATATGGACTGCCGACGGTTTCCCTCCGGTACTTCAACGTCTATGGACCGGGGCTTGATCCCGACGGCGCCTATGCTCTCGTCATCGGAAAATTTTTAAAACAGCGAAAAAAAGGGGAGACCCTCACGATTACCGGCGACGGTACGCAGACGCGAGACTTCACGCATGTGCGCGATGTCGTACGCGCGAATATCCTCGCCGCCGAACGCCAAGAAGTGGGGAATGGCGAAGTAATAAACATTGGCGCAGGAAAAAACTCTACCATCAACCGCCTTGCGGAACTTATCGGCGGCGAAATCGAGCACGTCCCGGCGCGGCTTGAACCGCACGATACTCTTGCCGATAATACAAAAGCGCGCGAACTTCTCGGGTGGACGCCGAGCATCGCACTGGAAGAGGGGATTGAGGAATTGAAAAAGATTTTCGGAATAACGGACTGATCCGCAAAAGCGATACAACGGAAGATCCGATAAAACGGTTTGGAGTACCCCTAAAAATATGATAAAGTGAAATAAAATTTCACTTTATTTTTTATGGAAAAACAGGAAAAATCCGTTTATGTCTTTATTGACGCTTCTAACGTTTGGAATATCGTCAAATCAGAACGGCGGTTTATTGAGTTCAAAAATTTGAAAAAACATTTCAAGGATAAATTCCGCGCGGACGAAGTTCAGGTTTTCTATTATGACGCGTACCCAAAAGAAGGAACGCGCGGCTACTCTCTGGACGGAAAACATAAATTTTTTACCTACCTGAAAAAAGCGCTCGGTTTTGTCGTTCGAAAAAAGGAGCTGAAACGCATATCGGAAGTATGTGAAGATGGCGCTATTGTTACCGAAAAAGGAAATATGGATGTTGAAATCACGATTGATGCCGTGCACCATAAAGCGAAATACGGCACGGCGATTTTATTGTCCGGCGATGCGGATTTTATCGCTCTTGTCCGGTACTTGAAAAACGATGGAAAGAAAGTTTTTGTGTATTCTTCGCGGGGAAGCATTTCTCACGAAATGAAGACCGGAGGCGACGGATACACGGACATCCGCGAAGTGCCGGAAATCTGGGGGAAAGAGCTGAAATATCGCGGCGGGGACGGCAAAAACAAAACTACCCTCAATTAAGAGGGTAGCCCCGGGATGTATAACCCTTTCAGTTATTGCTAACCGAAAGACTCTTACAGTATAGGGCGATAAAGACAAAAAGTCAACACAAATTATCCCCACCAATAAAATCACTCAAAAAACGGCAAGTTTTTCTGTATTTTCGGGCGGAAATGTGGTGTGGATGAATGCTCGCCGACACCATGGGCGCACTCTTTGGCGCCGCGCTGTTTTTCTTAAGCCGCGGACTGTGTGGGAAGAAATAAAGCGAAAAAAATTGCAAAGTTTTTTGAGCGGGTGTATTATTTAAGAGTCGCCCAATATTGTGGTCTATCGCCCTTGCTTGCACGCAAAAAAGGGCGACGGTTCCAGTAGCGCTTAACCGTTTGGTAAGCACACCCTATTGGGCGACAACCGTCGTCCTTTTTTGTTGTGGATTTTAGAATTTTTTTATCAAAATTTTAACTAACAGTATATGGATCAAGAAATAAAGGGGAAAGGGGGGAGTGTTTGGGATGAGTTTACGGGGAAGTACGAGCTTTCTAAAACTTTGCGGTTTGAATTGAAGCCGATAGGAGAAACAGCCCAAATGCTTCAAGACAATGATGTTTTTGAAAAGGATAGGATTCGAAAAGAAAAGTATGAAAACATTAAGCCGTGGTTTGATAGGCTTCATCGCGAATTTGTAAAAGACGCACTTTCCGATATTTCATTATCGGGACTCGAAAAATATATTGAAAAATTAAACACTTTTTTGAAAGAACCAAAAAACAAAACAGTGAAAGATAATTTTGAAAGAGAGGAGAAACGTTTGCGAGTGGAAATTACCGATTTGTTTGATAAAAAAGCCAAACAGTGGGGTGAAAACCTATATCCAGAATTTGAAATGAAACCGTCGGTAAACATGTTTTTTGAGGAAGACGTTTTTGAGGTGTTAAAAAAACGATATGGAAAAGAAAAAGAAACTTTTGTTATTGATGAAAATGGGAAGGAGATTTCTCTCTTTGGCGACTGGAAAGGATTTACCGGCTATTTTACGAAATTTTTTGAAACCAGAAAAAATTTTTATAAAAGCGACGGCACGAGTACCGCAATTGCGACAAGAATCATAAATCAAAATCTGAGAAGATTTTGCGCAAATCTTTTTGATTTTGAAGTGAATAAAAAGAAAATTGATTTTTCCGAAGTTGAAGAAAAGTTTGATTGTAAGTGTCAAGATGTTTTCAGAATCGAATTTTACAACAAATGCGTTTTACAAGATGGGATTGATCTTTACAACAAAATCTTAGGCGGCGAAACGCGGGAAAACGGAGAAAAACTGAGAGGTATAAATGAAATGATAAATGAATACCGTCAAAATAATAAAGGAGAGAAACCGCATTTTCTTAAAAAACTTGATAAACAAATTTTGGGCGAGAAAGAAAAAATGGCCATCGGTATCCCGGACGATAATGCTTTACTGGCTGAACTTAAAAGTTTTTACGAAGCGGCGGAAGAAAAAACTTCTTTGTTAAAAACATTGATTGCCGACTTTGTAAAAAATAACGATGAATATGAATTAGGAAAAGTTTATTTGTCAAAAGAGGCGCTAAACACTATCTCACATAAATGGACAGCAAACGCCGAAACATTTGAAAAAACCATATTTGAAACGCTAAAATTGCATAAAGCAGAGTATGATGCCCTGCATTTGCCAAAAGACCCAAAACTGGAAGAAACCGAAGACGGAATTTCTTTTCCAAGTTTTATAAAAATGGATCATGTAAAAGCGGCACTCGATAAAAAAGAGGCGGCGGAATGGAGGGCGCGATACTACAAAGACGAAGAGAACGATAAAGACGGGATGCTCTCGGGGACAGAAACCGGCTGGGAACAATTTTTACTCATTTTGAATTTTGAGTTTTTTTCGCTGTTTTCCAAAGAAGTAGCGGACGAAGAAACCGGAAAAACAAAAACTATCGGTTATGACATATATAAAATTCTTTTCAAACAACTTTTGGGAAATAAAAATTTTGTCGTTGATCTTGGTTCCAAAGCGATAATAAAAGATTTTTCAGACAACGTAAAATGGATTTACCAAATGGGGAAGTATCTCGCTGTTGAGAAAAAACGCGCATGGCTTGATAAGTATGATCTCTGTGATCGTTTTTATGTGAACCCGGAAACAGGTTATCTCAAGTATTATGACGGTGCTTTTGAAAAACTTGTCAAAAAATATGACCGATTCAGAAACTATTTAACAAAAAAGGCATATGGAGAGAAAAAGTGGAAATTAAATTTTGAAAATCCGACTCTTGCGGACGGATTTGATAAAAACAAGGAATCCGATAATTACGCCGTAATTCTGAGAAAAAACAATGAATACTATTTAGCTTTAATGAAGCGAGGGAGCAATAAAATCTTTGATGACCGCAACAAGCCGGAAATGTGCAGTGATCCAGATGCCGGTGCATTTGAGAAAATGATTTACAAACAGATTGCAGATGCCTCAAAAGATATCCACAATTTAGTTATGATGCCGGATGGAAAAGTTCAACGTTTTACCAAACTTGAAAACAAAGAGAAATATTGGACAAAAGAAATAATAGAGATTAAAAAGAAAAAGAGTTACGCCAAAGATAATTTCGACAGAAAAGATTTTGAAACCTTTGTGGACTATATGAAAGAATGCGCCAAAGGATATTGGCCTGATTTTTTGTTTCAATTCACGCCGACAAAAAACTACCGCACGATAAAAGATTTTACCGATGAAATATCATACGCCGGATATAAAATCTCATTTGAAAGCGTGTCTGAAGAATATATCACCAAAATGAATGAAGAAAAAAAACTTTACCTCTTTCAAATTAAAAATAAAGATTGGAACCTAAAAGACGGAAAACAAAAAACGACCTTAAAAAATCTCCAGTCTCTTTATTTTGAACATCTTTTTTCAGTTGAAAATATTTCCAAAAAATTTCCATTCAAACTGAACGGGCAAGCAGAAATTTTCTTCCGTCCAAAAACTTCTACGGAGAAACTTGGAACAAAAATGGATAAGAACGGAAAGACCGTGGTCAATCATAGACGATTTGCAGAGGATAAAATGTTCTTTCATTGTCCAATGACCATGAACCGCGGGAAAAATGATGGATTTTATTTTAATCGGCAAATAAATAACTTTCTCGCAGAAAATCCGGACATCCACGTTATAGGCGTAGATCGCGGAGAAAAACATCTTGCGTATTATTCTGTTGTAAATCAAAAACAAGAAATTTTGGAAAGCCGCAGTTTGAACATTATCAATGGTAAAAATTATCAAGAGATATTGAAAAATAGGGAAGATTTAAGAAGGATGGAAAGGCAGAGTTGGAACGATGTGGAAAGCATCAAAGATTTGAAAAAAGGATACGTGTCACAAGTGGTGCGCGTTTTAGCTGATTTGATTATAAGATATAATGCTATCGTTGTTTTGGAAGACCTTAATATGCGTTTCAAACAAGTTCGCGGCGGAATAGAAAGGAGCGTATACCAACAACTTGAAAAAGCTCTTATCAACAAGCTCAATTTTCTTGTAGAGAAAAATGAGATGGATCCGTCAAAAGCGGGAAATTTATTGAAAGCGTATCAACTCACCGCGCCTTTTACCACCTTTAGAGAAATGGGGAAACAAACGGGGTTGATGTTTTACACGCAAGCGGAATATACCTCTACCACCGACCCTCTTACCGGTTTTAGAAAAAATGTGTATATCAGCAACAGTGCAAGCCAAGAAAAAATAAAATCAGCGATTGAAAAATTTGAAAAAATCGGTTGGGATGGAAAAGGGCAAAGTTATTTCTTCACCTATAATCCGATTGCCTTTGTCGAACCGAAATATAAAGAAAAAACTTTTTCAAAGGAATGGACAATTTATGCGAATGTTTTGCGCTTGCGCAGAGAACGAGATAAATTAAATCATTGGATAAGCACACCGGTGAACCCGAATAAAATGCTAGAAGAAATTTTTGACGCGTGGAAATTTGAGAACCCGAAAGCTGAAGATATGAAAGAAGAGATTCTGCGAAAAATTGAAGACAAAGAATTGATTGGTGGTAAAAAAATTGACGGAAGGAAAAGAAGTTTTGAGCATGCATTTATCTATGCATTTAATCAAATCTTGAATATTCGCAATTCTTCATCGAAAGATGATGTTGATTTCATTGTGTCCCCGGTGCCTCCAAGGTTTGCAACAAATAATGGATATGGCTCTGCACAATTCCTGGAGTTTGGTAAAAAAATAATCGGCGGCGAAAATCAGACGAAGGAGGAAATTCTTAAAGATTTTAACGGCGATGCGAATGGTGCATACAATATCGCGCGGAAGGGGATTATGATTTTGGAGAGAATAAAAAAGAACCCAGAAAAACCGGAGCTATGGATTTCAAAAAAACAATGGGACGAGTGGCTTGATAAAAACTCAAAATAACAACAACATTGCTAAATAGTCAAATATATGGTATACAAAAATAAGCGTGATTATCACGCTTATTTTTTATGGAACAGTATATCCAAATATCCAAGATAAACGACTTTATTTTCTGTCCGAAATCGGTCTTTTTGCATAGTATTTACGAGGGTTTTGATGAGAGTACGTATCACGATACGCCGCAAATTGTCGGGAAAATAAACCATGAGAATATAGACAAAGGGAGGTATTCCACGGCGAAAAAGTTTCTCCAAGGGCTTCCGGTATACAGCCGGAAGTATAATGTCATGGGGAACATTGATATTTACGACAGCGAGAAAAAGCATCTTATCGAACGAAAAACCCGCATCAAAAAGATATATGATGGTTACCGGTACCAGCTTTACGCACAGTATTTTTCCATGAAGGAAATGGGGCATGATATTGAAAAACTTTTTCTTCATTCACTGGAGGACAACAAGCGGTACGAAATTCCTTTGCCTGATGCAAAAGAAACGGATAAATTTGAACGGGTGATACGGTGGATGGGGAAGTTTGATATTTTGTACGACGAGGTCGAAGTCAGTCCCGCAAAATGCGATAACTGTATTTATCGGAATTTATGCCATTAAAAACAAAAATCTCCGATAGCAAATTCTAGCATATGCTAGAATTTGCTATCGGAGGGAGGGTAAAAAACTCGTATGATTTCACTCCCTGATTTCAAAGAAAAACAGCTTTTATTCATCCGCGCCGAGTGGGGGCAGAAGTGCTGTGTGCGGTTTTTAAATGATAACATTGTTTTTATCAAGGACGGTAAGGTGGCGAACCGCGCTTCTATTCACAAAGTGTTCGCTGTTTTTATCGTGGGTGATATAGCCATTACAACGGGGCTTATTAAAGATGCTCTAAAACATGGCGTATCCGTATTTTTAATGAAGCGTAATTTTGAGGTGTACGCAAGCTTTTTGTCGCAAGCGGAAGGGAATTATCTGCTTCGTATGAAGCAGTACAAAATGGACGAGAAAACGGAGCTGTTTGCGGCAAAAAACATCGTACGGAATAAAATCGCAAATCAAATTGAACTTGTTAAAAGTACCGGAAAATGGAAAAATTCCGCGGAAAGCCGGAAAGAAATGTCAGCGGAAGAAATTACACAGGTGGTAAACGATCAAGAGCTTTTGGGTTTGGAAGGGAACGCATCGCGCCTGTTCTTTGGGGAATACTTCGACACGATCGAGTGGCGCCGCCGCGCGCCGAGGGCGAAAGAGGACATACCGAATTTTCTTATGGATATGGGTTATACGTATTTGTTCCACTTCGTTGATTCACTCCTTCGGCTTCACGGGTTTGATACCTACAAAGGCGTTTATCACAAACTGTTTTTCCAGCGCCGTTCCCTTGCATGCGACATAATGGAGCCGTTTCGGTGCATTATTGATAAGCAAATACGAAAGTCGTACAACCTGAAACAAATACGTGAGGAAGATTTCAAAGTGGAAAAAGGGAAGTATACGCTTCCTTTTGAAAACAACCAAAAATATACGCAGATTTTTTTGCAGGCGATTATGGATAACAAAGAAGATATTTTTCATTACGTCAGAGAATTTTACCGCTTCATGATGAACACGGAAAATCCTTTCCCGGTTTTCCAATTACAAGTTAAAGGGAAGTAAAAACGGCTTATGATTATAATCGCATACGATTTCAGCAATGATAAAGTTCGGACGAAGTTTTCGAAATTTATCAAAAAATTCGGAAGGAAGGTGCAGTATTCCGTATATGAAATACGGAACAGTTCGCGCTACTTGCAAAATATTCTGAAAGAGATAGAATTAGTGTATAAAAAGCAATTTGAGGGGGCGGACAGTATCCTGATATTCCAGATATGCGAGGGTGACAAAAAGAAGATTACCCGTTACGGATACGCGGAGAATGAAGAGAAAGAAGTGGTGGTTTTCGGGTGAATGTGCGCTTTTTGAAAACTTTGACATTTTAATACATCAAAAGTGTAAGTCCAATGGAGGTATTAATTAAACAAATAAACACGGAAAACCCGAGTCCTTATGTAAAAGGAGGAGGGGAATATGGCTCTGTTAAGCCAATAAGTCGTAGCGCCGTAAAGGTCTATTTGCATCTTTTACGGCTTAGTAGAGCCATACCCGCTGTTTAATGCCTATATAAGATTTCTACTTTTGTAGATACTTTACAAGTTATGATAATCCTCATGTTTAATGCCTATATAAGATTTCTACTTTTGTAGATAAGGTAGGGCAGGAGGTTGAACTTACCCCCTGAAAGGGAAAAGCATCGAACTCTCGTTCGTCTGGTATAA